>JBDSGI010000319.1:0-3981 GCA_039919035.1 Opitutaceae bacterium | reverse complement strand
TCCCACGCCGGCTGGCTCCCCGCCTTGGTCGCGCTGCTCAGCGCGACCGCTCTCCATGCCCAAGCGGCCGCCAAGCCACTGACGCCACCGAGGGAAGAAGCCGTCGTGCTGTCGCCGTTCGAGGTCAACGCTGATGCCGACACCGGCTACAAGGCGAGCGGCACGCTCGCCGGCACGCGGCTTCGCACCGAGCTCCGCGACGTCGCCGCCTCGATCACGGTCGTCACTAAGGATTTCATGAACGACATCGGGGCCAACAATCTCGACCAGCTGCTCAATTATACCGTCGGCACCGAGGTCGCCGGTTTGGCCGGAAACTTTAGCAGTGCCGGCTCAGACGCCAACTTCACGGATTTTTTTGGCTCCGTTCGCAGCGTGCAGGGTAATAACCGCGTCCGTGGTCTGGGCGGCGCGGACCAGACGCGCGACTACTTCATCTCGAGCCTGCCCATGGACGGCTACAATACGGATCGCGTGGAGGTAAATCGCGGTCCGAACTCCATGCTCTTCGGCCTGGGCAGCGCGGGCGGCATCATCAACACGGGTTTGATCAAGGCGATGCCAAATCGGACCAAGACCAAGGTGGAGGGCCAATACGGCCAGCACGAGTCCGGCCGCATTGCCTTCGACCACAACCAAGTGCTGATCAAGGACCGGTTGGCGCTGCGGATCGCGACGCTTTACGGCGAGAAGAAATACCAGATCAAACCCGCCTACATTCGCGACGAGCGCGTCTTTGCCACGGCGACCTGGCGTCCTTGGAAGACGGGGACGCTGCGAGCCAGCACGGAACTCGCGAAACAGTTTTCCAACAAGGCATACAACACCCCGCCCACCGATAATTTTTCCTGGTGGTGGAGCGCCGGCAAGCCGGTCTACGATCCAACCACCGGCATCGGCCGGTATCTCGGCACTCCGCCGACCGATGTGAATCTTCAGTCGTTCAATGCCACCGGCGGCATCATCGGCAGCTTGATCAGTTCCGCGACCAGACAGCCGATTTTGGTCATGGAGAATCCCAACGTCACCAAGTTCGGCATCACCGGGCTCGATCCCTCCATCCAAGCTATCGAGGGGTCGAACAACCGCGTGCGCCTCAACGCCACCGGCACCGCCTTCGCCAACGATTCGATGCGCAACCTGGCTAGTTCGAAAGCCTACGTGCAGCGCCTGACGCTGGCCGCCAACCCTGCGCTGTTCAACTTCTGGCGCGATTTCAAGCTGACCGAACCATCGATTTTCAATTTCTACGACGAATCGCTCGAGGGACCGAACAAGCGCGAGTGGGCCTTCTGGAAATCCTACAACGCCAGCTTCGAGCAGCGCCTCGGTGCCAATGCCGGTTTCGAAATCGCCTTCGACAAGCAGTTCCTCGACTCCGGCTACGTGCAGCCTTTCCAGTTCCGCAATCACGCGATCAATATCGATATCAACACCAAGCTGCCCAACGGCGTGACCAACCCGAATCTCGGTCGCCCCGTCATCCTCGGCGCGGAGGGTTTCCAGAGCTACAGCACCACCGATCGCGAGGCCTACCGCGCGACGGCCTATTACAATCTCGATCTCACCCGCACCCGCCAAGGATGGCTGGGCAAGGCACTCGGCCGGCACATTTTCACCGGGTCGTTCACCGGCCAAAAACGCTTCGGCCAAAGCTTCGGCGGCCGGCCCTACCAGCTGGGGGTGGACTATTGGCAGGCGGAATCGGCGAACGAAACGAGGTCCATCGCAGTCGGCGATGGCAACCGCGTCCTCTCGCGCATGACCTACATCGGGCCGAGCCTGCTCAACGCCTCCGGTCCGCAAAACAACGGCCTCCAAGGCGTGCGCGCCAACAACGGGATCGACGGCGCCGCCACCGTCACCACGCTCTACTATCAGATGCCGGCCGCCACGCCCGTGGTCCTTGCCCCGTGGCAAACCCGCACATTCACCGTGGTCCCGACCGAAAAATACGATCTGAGCAAAACGGCCTCGAGTCCCGGCCGCAACCGCGACGACGTCAAATCTCTGGTCTTCGTCGCCAACAGCTATTGGTGGGACAACACGCTCGTGAGCACGCTGGGCTGGCGCAAAGACGCCTTCCAGACCTACGACGCCGGGACTTCACTCACCGATCCCGCCACCGGCCTCAAGATCACCGCTCCCGCGAGTTGGAAGTGGACGGCGCCTTCGCTCGATGACTCCGCGCGCTCCTTTAACTACGGCTTGGTGCTGCACCAGCCACCCTTCCTGCGGGGCAAACTCCCGTGGGGTGCCGATGTCTCGCTCACCTATAACAAGTCGGACAATTTCCGGCCCAGCGCGCAGCGCACCGACATGTTTGGCAATATTCTTTCCGCTCCCACCGGGAAGACCAAGGAGTGGGGCGCCTTGATTTCGCTCTTTGGCAACAAGCTGGAACTGCGCGCCACCAAATACGAGACGACGGCGGCACTGGCCACGGCCACCGTTTTTCGGGAACTCCAAAACCAACTCGTGCGGCGCCTCGACTCGCAGATCGAGACGAACTCCGGCGAGATTTATCAACAGGTCGCACCGCCCGCCGCCCTGTCGGCTTGGAACCAGTGGCTCCTGAGTCCGGTCGCGAAGAACCTTTTCACGACGTTTAATTTCAAGTCCAATCCCGGCCCAAACAACACGGTCATCATCGATCACGACGACCGGATTGACCTCGCGGTCAACACCACGGACATACTCGCCACCGGCTACGAATTCGACGTCGTCGTCAATCCCACCTCGCAGTGGCGCATCGCCTTCAACGCCGCGCGCCAGCAAACCGTCAGCGGGAACACGGGGGCGAGCTTCACAAAAATGATCGCGCTCCTCGATCCGGTCTGGGGTGGTTCCGCGGCGTTGCTGCCCGACTCGTCCACCTCCACCACCAATCTCGGCCAGACCTGGGCCGGCATCAGGGCGAACGCCGAGAAAGCGGTGCTGCTCGACGGGTCGCCTTCGCCCGAGTTGCGCCGCTGGCGTTACAATATCGTTTCGAATTACTCCTTCAATCGTGGCCCGCTCAAAGGCTGGCGCGTCGGTTGAGCTTACCGCTGGCAGGACAAGGCGGCGATCGGTTACCCGGTGAAAATTCTCCCCGACGGCTCCGGCGTGTATGACGTGAAGCGGCCCTTCTATGGCCCCACGGAAAGCAACGTCGACGGCTGGATCGGCTACAGCCGCAAGCTGAATGAAAAAATCCGCTGGAGCGCGCAGCTCAACGTGCGCAACATCGGCGTCGGCAACCGCCTGATCCCGGTGAGCGCGCAGCCCGACGGCACCTACGATTCAATGCGCATCGCCGAGCCCCAGACGTGGCAGCTCACGACCTCGTTTGAGTTCTGAGCGCCGCACGGACGCTGCGGCGGCGGCTTGCTTTCGGGACGGGCAAATAGCGGCTGCATCGACGTGTTCGCCGAGTTCAACCTCGCTGTCGGCTACGAACTGCGAGAGTTGACCGCCATCGGAACCATGCCGACGTTGACTGAAAACCGATGAGCCTTCGTTACCCCAGAAACGCGTTTCGCCTCCAATTCATTTTCGCCACGGGATGTTTCGTCAGCCTGTCGGCTGCACTGATTGCTCAACCCACGGACGCCTCACTTCCGCCCGCCGCGCCGCTCCTCCCCGAGTCCGCCCTGCCCGACTACGAAAAATCCCTCGACCACGCGCGGCTCATCCGCGGCTGGAACAAGGCGTCACTCGATCGGGGCGAAAAAATCTACCAGCTCGTCTGCCACAGTTGCCACGGCGACCTCAACCTCCCCGGCTCGATCCCGAACGCGTTGCGTTTCGCCGAGGGCAAGTTTTACCACGGCGCCGATCCGCACACAATGTATCAGACGCTCACGCGCGGCTGGCGGCTCATGGCGCCGCAGGTGCAGCTCGTGCCGCGCGAGAAATACGATGTCATCCACTATATCCGCGAAACGTTTCTCGTCGGCCGCAACCCGTCGCAATATGCCCCGGTCACCGAGACCTACC
>JBDSGI010000318.1:0-2998 GCA_039919035.1 Opitutaceae bacterium | reverse complement strand
CACCGCCGGGCAGCACGATCATCGCCGCACCGTTGGCGATGCCGGCAGCCGGTCGATAGGGCGTGAGGGTGGGCGTGTCCTGCGGGCGCTGACCGAGCGCGCCGGGCGCATCGCCCTCCCAGAGTCGAATCGGTCCGAGGATTAGCGGATAGGGCGTGGACGCGGGCGCCTGCTTCGCGGCGTCAGCCGCGTGGGCGACTGAGCCGAGCAGCGGCAGCAGAAGGCCGGCGGCGAACAGGAAACGGCGGGAGGTTTTTTGGGGAATCGTCATGGGGAGAATTGAAGCAAGGATGGGCGGAGAAACAAAGGGAAGGCAACAAGTGGCGTGGTCGGCTAATCCCGCGCATCTCGAAATTTGGTTTCGGCGGTGGAGGCGGCGGGCTTTTCCCCCGGCGCGGGTTTCCGCTCGGACGGCCACCGCTCCAGAAACGCCAGCTGGGCGTCGCGGTCGGGCAAATCTTGATAGCCTTCTCGGTGCAAAAATCTCAGCGGATAACCCGGCTCCAGCGCGACCACATCGACTTTCGTGCCCGTGACGTTGAAGACCGCGCGCCAGGCGCCGCAACCGATGTCGAATTCCGCGCCGCCGCGCCGGCGAATCCGACGGGTGCGATGCGGCGCGGGATCGCGCGCGAGCAACTCGATTAGGCGAGGGGTGAAATCGATTGCCCACGTTTCGAGCAGCCATTGGCGCTGCGTGAGGGCGGTGTCCGAGAAGCTCACGGCAAAGGGCGCGGGGGCGCGCAGCTCCGTTTCCAGCGCATCGATCCAGCCGGCGCGCGCGTCGGGGAAGGCGTCGTGCGCGGCGATGTAGGGTTTCACGTCGAAGACCGGCGTGCCGTCCACGAGATCGCAGGGACCGAGGAGCAGCCGGCGGCCGGCGACGCCGAGGAGGGGAACGCAAGTGAGCCCGAGCGGGTTGGGGCGATGCGGCGAGCGTGTCGCAAACACGCCGCGCCGTTGCGCGGGCCCGCGCGGCGGGAGCACGAGCGGACGCCAGTTTTCGTTGCGATGAAACCACCACACCAGCCACACGCGATCCATGCCGGCGAGATCCTGCAGTGCCTGTTCGTAGCCGTGATCGGCGAGGAGTTCTAGTTCGTTGCTCGCCTCGGTGGCGGTCTCGGGCTGATGACCGGCCTGAAACTTCACCTGCTGCCGGGTGCGCAGAAAGCCGATCGGTTGGAGCGTGAGCGAGGGAGGCAAGCCGTCATCCAAGCGGAGGGAGTGCACCGGGGTCGATCTGGAATTCCATGCGTCGAATCACGGCCTTCGCGACAAGCCTTTCGACGGTCGAAGCGGCGAACGACCCAAGCTCAGCGATGGCGGGTCCGTTCGCTACAGCGCACGGTTAGGTTCTTGGCCGGGGAAATTCCGAATGGGCAGGCACATCAGGAGGCAGAATATGAAACCTTTGCATCTCACACGTCCAAGTAACGAGTTGCGGCCCTTCGAATACACTCGGTTCGTCGAGAGTGCCGACCTTGATGAGCACAGCCGACGGCGCGCGTTCAGAGCGTGCCGTAAGATGGACTCCGCAAGCCTCGCAAAAATGCCGTGTCGGAGACCCCGGACGGTCCTGCTTGTTGAAGGATCGAGGGGTGCCCTTGGTGAATTGGAATTTCTGAGCGTCAACCGCCATGAAGAGATTCCCTGCGCCGCCCGAAATTGCTTGGCATGTCCGGCAGTAGCACAGGCCTCTCATGAGTGACGGTCCTTCGCATTGGTAGCGGACCTCGCCGCAATAGCATCCGCCGGTGAATGTAAGATGGGCGTTCATGACAAGCCGTCGTCGTTGGCGCTAGCTCCTTGTTAGGCCTTTTTTTGGAGCACACGAGAAGCAAACGTCATGACACCGAGCACCAGCAAAGAAACGAATGGGACGACAAGAAACATAAATGCTGGCTGCTGACGCGGTGCGCCAAACGCGACATCGCCGTAGATCAACAGCGAACCCAGCGTCAGAATCAAGATGAGGACATGTAAGAATGTTCGAGCGGTGTCTGTCCAAACTTTGGAACACCTAGAAGCCCACACCATCGCCGCAAAAGGCATGAGCACCCACACGGTGAAGAGAATGATCAGGACAGCGGAAGGATTGCGCTTTCCCACACGAAACATGAACACCAACGAGCCGGCGGCTCCAACTAGAGCTGCGATCAGAGTGAAACGACGAAGCAACAAATGACTGTGGGCGACTTTCATTTTTTGCCTAACCTCTGATTAAGCAACTTGGGGCCTGCGGCTGCCTGTCGCATAGTCATGGGAGCGCAGGAAAGTGGGCAACGGATACTTTCGTTTGGGCGCCGACACATGACTCCGATTTGGATAGTAGGGCACTGCCGGCAATAGCGACGAAAATGTCGCACAACACACCGTCGGGTTGGCAACCCTACGGCGAGGCCGGCTCGGATTTTCCGCGCGTCGAAGCCGACTCTTGCTTTGCGCGGGAGCGTCTGACTTTTTCGGGGCGGACTTTCTTAGTTTGGCCACCTCCTCCGGCCGACGACTCCAATTATTATCATGGAAAAACCCGACAACAAGCGTCTCTTCGCCGTCCTGCTGGCCGCCTTTCTGGGGTGGATGTTCGACGGCATGGAGATGGGCCTCTTCCCCTTGATCGCGCGGCCGGCGCTGCTCCAGATGCAGCAGGCGCACGGGCTGGAACTAAACGACGCGTTCGTCGCGCAATGGATGGGCTACGCGACGGCGGCTTTCCTGCTGGGCGCGGCGATCGGTGGCGTCATCTTCGGCTGGATTGGCGACCGTTTCGGGCGGGTGCGGGCGATGGCGGCGAGCATTCTGGTTTATTCCCTGTTCACCGGCCTGATTTATTTTGCGCAGGAGCCGTGGCACCTGTGTGCGGCGCGCTTCATGGGCGCGGTCGGCATGGGCGGCGAGTGGGCGCTCGGCATCGCGCTGGTGATGGAGGTGTGGCCGGAAAAGCACCGCCCGCTGATGGCGGGCATCATTGGCGCGGCGGCGAATGTCGGCTTCG
>JBDSGI010000317.1:0-4677 GCA_039919035.1 Opitutaceae bacterium | reverse complement strand
CCTTCTTCTGGCCAACCACCCGCGCGAGGTAACTCGACCCGAAGCCACCGTCGAAACTGCCCATCTTCGGCCCGACTTGGCCGAAAATGGCGTTGTCCGCCGCAATGCTCAAATCACAGACGACATGTAGCACATGCCCGCCGCCAATCGCGTAGCCCGCGACCAGCGCGATCACGACCTTGGGCATCGAGCGGATCAGTTTTTGAAGATCGAGGACGTTGAGCCGCGGCACGCCGGCCTCGTCGATGTAGCCCGCATGGCCGCGCACGCTCTGGTCACCGCCGGCGCAAAAGGCATATTTCCCATCGGTGTTTGGTCCGGATCCGGTCAGGAGCACCACGCCGACCTTTGGGTCTTCCCGCGCATCGGAGAATGCGTCGAACATCTCCGTCACCGTGAGCGGGCGAAACGCGTTCCGTTTCTCCGGGCGGTTGATGGTGACCTTGGCAATGCCGCCGGCCTTGTGGTAAAGAATGTCGGTGTAGGTCTTGGCGACCTGCCAATCGGGAGTCATGCGCGGCAGCGTGAAAACTTTTTCGGCGCTTGTCCATCGGTGAGCGCTGCTCGAATGCAAGCTGATTTCTAGTCTCGCACTCAAAGTGCTTGGAGCGTCACGCTGGTTCCCCGAAGCTGACCCACCTGATGAGTTCCAGTCCTCCCGCAACGCTGCGCCGCGGCGCCCAGATCGGCCTCGGCATCGGGGCCCTCGGGGTCGTGTTTGGCGACATCGGCACCAGCCCACTCTATACCATTCGCGAATGCCTCGCCGTGCTGCCGCCGGCGGAGCACTCCACGGCGGTGCTAGGCGTGCTGTCCTTGGTGTTTTGGTCGCTGATCGTGGTGGTCAGTGTTAAATACACGCTCTTCGTGCTCCGCGCCGACAATCACGGCGAAGGCGGTATTTTTGCGTTGATGTCTCTGGGCCAAGTCGATCGACGCACCCGCGGCGCGCTCAGCGTCGGCATCGTGATTGTGCTCATCGGCGCCGCGATGCTGTGCGGCGAGGCCATCATCACGCCGGCCCTGACCGTCCTCAGCGCGGTCGAGGGCATGAAACTGGTCTGGCCCGACGTCGGGCCGATGGTCGTGCCGCTATCGTGCGCGATTCTGGCGGTGCTGTTTTGGCTGCAACATCTCGGAACCAAATTCATGGGCCGAATCTTCGGTCCGGTCATGCTGCTTTGGTTTCTGGTGCTCGGGGCGCTTGGTCTCTGGCGAGTAATCGAAACCCCCATCGTGCTGCGCGCGCTTAATCCGCTGCTAGGCCTGCGGCTCCTGGCCGATCATCCCGGCCAGATTTCGCTACTGCTGGGCTCGGTCGTTCTGGCGTTCACCGGCGTCGAGGCGCTCTATGCGGACATGGGCCACTTTGGCCGGCGAGCCATCACAGTGGCATGGTATGCGGTCGTCCTGCCCGGCCTCACCCTAAACTATTTTGGCCAGGGCGCGTATTTTCTTTCGGGCCAAAGCTCGGCGGAGAATCCATTTCTCGCGCTCGCGCCGATCGGACCGCTCCGTTACGGCCTGCTGGCGCTGTCGGTCTTGGCGGCGATCATCGCGAGCCAGGCGCTCATTTCCGGTGCCTACTCGCTCGTGCGACAAGCTATCCAACTGGGCTACTTTCCGCGCCTCAGTGTGAAGCACACCAATGCCGACCAACGCGGCCAAATCTACCTGCCGCTCGTGAACGCCACCCTGGCAATCGCCTCGATCAGCACGGTGCTCAGCTTCAAATCGTCCACGGCCCTCACCGCCGCCTATGGCATCGCGGTCACCGGCACGATGATGACGACAACGCTGATTCTTGCCCTGGTCATGCGCCGGGCTTGGCGATGGCCGGTGTGGCGGGCCGTCGCGGTTTGCTCGCTCTTTCTCATCGTCGACGGCGTGTTCTTCTACGCCAACCTCCACAAGTTTGCCGACGGCGGCTGGCTCCCCCTCGCCATCGCCGCCGGTGTGCTCACGATCATGATTACGTGGAAAATGGGGAAGACGGAAATCTTCCGCCGGATTTACGCCAACGAGATTACTGAGAGCGAACTCACCGCCATCGCCTCCAGCCGCCATATCACCCGCGTGCGCGGCACCGGCGTGTTTATGGCCGGCAATCCCACCGGCACGCCGGTCGTGCTACTGCACCACGTGAAAGCCAACAAGGTGCTCCACGAAACCGTGGTGCTGTTGAGCATCATCACGCAGGAGGTGCCCTATGCCACGGCGGAAGATCGTCTCGAAGTGCGCGAGATCGGCCACGGGGTGTGGCGAGCGCTGGCGCGCTACGGCTACATGGAATCACCTGATGTCGCCGCGCTGATCGAGGATATCCGCGGGCGCGGCGTGCCGCTGAAAGCCTCGGAGGCGACCTATTATTTCAACCGCGAGATGATTATCACCGGGGGCGACGCCCGGATGTGGGAATGGCAGAAACATTTATACGGCTTCCTCAGCCGCAACGCCCGGCAGGCGCGCGACTACTACCAGTTGCCGCCGATGCAGATCATCGAAATCGGCCTGCCGCTCCAATTATAAATGGGCGCCGCGTGGTCAGCGCCATTCGTGGCGTGGATAGCGCCGCGAGAGTTCGGTCTTTATCTTCGGGTATTGTTCGCGCCAGAAATTTGTCAGGTCGTCGGTTACCTGAATCGGGCGCTGGTTGGGCGCGAGGATCTCGAACTTCACCCCCACGCGGCCGTGGCCAATGGGGAATTTTCCCTCGATGCCGTAAAGTTCCTGGATGCGCGCGCTCAGGATTGGCGGGCCTTCCTTCGCATAGGTCAGGCGCGCCTTCCGACCGTTGCCCATCACGATGCGCTCCGGCAGGTAGTCGTCGATCACGGCGAGTTGCTCGGCGGTCAACCAATCGCGTAGCACCGGCATCACCGCCTTGTTCTTGAGATCGCGGTAGCCCAGTTCGCCGTAGCAAATCTGTTCTACCAGCGTCGCGCGATCGGCGTCGGTGATCGGGTTCACCTCCAGTTCGGGAAACCACTCGGCGAGGCGGTTTACGCGCACGATCCATTGCTCCACCGTCTCGTCCCAGGCCTCGAGCTTGAGGCGGCCCGCGAGCACTTCTTTCGTGAGCAGGGCCGCCGCCTCGTTCAGCGGCGCGTCGTCGCTGCTCGCCTTCGACTCCAAGACGAGATCGCGAAACCGCCGTTCGCGGCGCGACACCACCCGCTTGATCTCGCTGTCGTAGGCCACGCTCTTGGTCTCAACCAAATCGTCGGGAAACACCTCCCGCAGCCACGGCTCCTCGATCGCCGTGGCAAGGGTGAGCAGCGTGTTCACCTCGCCATCGCCGCGCCCGATCTCACTGATCTCGGCGGCGACCAGCAAAGGCGCCTTCTGAATCGCGCTCTCTCGCGCCAGGACGCCACGCCGCCCGTGAATCAATTCGCAGCGCAGCGTGCCTGCGTCCAAGCGCCGCGCGAGTTGATCGGAAAAACCGGCGAGCACGCATTTGCGCACCGCGGCGCTGTCGATGCGTTTCTCCGTCACGTCGAGCCCTTCCTTCTTGGCGATTTCCAGAAACTGCTCGAACAACGGGCCGACTTGGCGGGCGCCCTGCGCGTGGATGCCCAGCCGCCGGCACGCTTCGAGCCCGTAGCTGGCTTGACTGGCGTAGCGCCACGCCCGCATGAGGAGGAAGAAATCGCTCTCGACTTCCTCGCCGAGCATCTCGTCCCGCGCTTCCTCAGTGCGCTTGTCGACGCCGCGCAGCAGAAAGCTGCGCCCCTGAGTCAGCGCCGCCATCAGCGCGACCGGACGCACACACCCGCGCTCTTCTGCCGCCAGAAACATTCGCGCGTAACGCGGATGCACCGGAAAGCGCAGCATCCGGCGGCCCAATTCAGTGATGCTGCGCCGCGCGCCGCCGAGCGCCCCGAGATCCGCGAGCAAGGTCTCCGCCCGCTCCAACCCCCGCGCCTCGGGCTTCTCCAGCCACGGAAACCTAAAAACATCGTCGATGCCGCTCGCCTTGAGCGTCAGCACGACTTCCGCGAGATCGAGCCGCTTCACCTCGGGCATCTCCTGCGGCGCACGCAGGCCGTGCTCCCGCTCAGTCCACAGGCGCACGCACACACCGGGCGCCGTTCGGCCGGCCCGGCCCGCTCGCTGGTCGGCGCTCGCGGCCGATATTTTTTCAATCAGCAGCGTGTTGATTCCTCGGTGCGAATCGAACCGGGCGACGCGGGCGAGTCCGCAGTCGATCACGGTCGTCACTCCGTCGATCGTGAGCGACGTCTCGGCTACGTTGGTCGAGACGATAATTTTCCGGCGATCGTAGCGCTCCACCGCGCGGTCCTGCTGCTCGGGCGGCAGTTCGCCGTGCAAGGGAAAGCACACAAAGGCCCGCAGCCCGCGCGCGGCCTGAATCGCCTGCACGGTCCGATTGATTTCATACGCGCCGGGCATGAAGACCAGCATGTCGCCGCTCGTCGAAGCATCGGCGACGCGCTCGCACTCCGCGGCCGCCACCTCCCAGACAGCGTCGGCCTCGAAATTCACCGTGCGCGGGAGGTAATCAACTCGCACCGGAAAACTCCGCCCTTGGGAGACGAGCACCTCGCAGGGCGCGAGGTAGGTCTTCAACATCCCCGCATCGAGCGTCGCGGACATCACGACGATTTTCAGGTCGGGCCGGGTCGTCTGTTGAATCTGCACTGCGCGCGCCAA
>JBDSGI010000316.1:0-2648 GCA_039919035.1 Opitutaceae bacterium | reverse complement strand
GAAATGGGAATGCCGAGCGAAGGCACGTTGTCGCCCTGTCGCGGATCGAAGACGGGCTGCGTGTGAATCGCCATGACCGTGGAGGGCGCGAGCTGGTTGCGCGCGGCGCCGACGTAGGTCCAGGTGTGCGCGCCGGTCTTCCATAAATCGTAGGCGGTGAGACGTGACTTCACGCCCGCCGAAACGGTGATCGGCAGGCCGAGGTCGAGGGTTTTCTTGGCATCGAAATAACCCTGCCACACCTGGCTCTGGCCGGTGCGCTCGGAGGTGCCGATGTTGTTCGCGTTGGCATCGTCGCGATTGAAGCTCGCGATGTCGTTCCACGGGCGACCGGAGGTTTGGCGAATCTGCCAATCGCCCTCGCGCGTGCTGCTGCGCGTGGCCGTCCAGCCCATGCGGGTGACGCGGTTATTGGTCGTCGCCCAGTAGCCGGTGCGGCGATCCTCATAGTGCGTGCGACTGCGCGAATAGCCGCCCCCGGCGGTGAGTTGGAGGTCACCGCGCTTGAACTCAAGCTTGGGCGTGTAGGTCGCGGTGTCGTTCCACTTGTGGCTGTGGCCGATGATGGTTTCGAGGCGCGTGTTGATGTTGGCGGTCGGGCGCGCGATGAGATGGGTGAGCGTCGAGGCGGGATCGAAGTCGGCGGTGTTGGCGCGAAAGATCACCTGGCGGGCGTTGATCTCGTCGTTGAAGTGCGAGCCTTGGGTGCGCAGCGAGGCGACGAGACCGGGGAGAATTTTGTAGTCGAGGTTGAGGCCGAAGGCGGCGCGCGTGGTGATCTTCGGGTTGTCGCGGAAGGTGAGGTTGTTGATGAGCGGCGCGCGCGGCACGGCGACAGTGCCGGTGTCGAAGGTTTGGGTGATGCCGGCCTGTTCGTTGTAGAGCGAGTTGTGCGAGAGGCTGAGTTGCACGCCGAAGCGTTGCTGAAAGGAATCGGCATAGGTGAACACGAAGCCGGGCCGGATTTTCCGATGCTCGCCGTCGCCGGGGCCGGGCGTGCGCGCGGTGGTGAGATCGTAGGGGTTGGCGGTCAGCGTGGTGGTGAACGTGATCTCGCGTCCCTTGCGCTCGAAGGCATTTCGGCTGCGCATGTTCATCGTGCCGGCGGGCGCATCGGCATCCATGCTGGCGGTCGAAGTCTTGTTGATCTCGATCGATTCGATGCTGGTGATCGAGGACTGCTCGAATTCGAACTGCCGCGTCGAGCCGCCAAACGTCGCCGAGGCCGCACTCGCCATTCTCATGCCGTCGACGCTCACCCCCGCGTATTTCGGATCGAGGCCACCGAGGCGCACGGCGCGCGCATCGGCATCGACGTAATCGAGCACCACGCCGGGCAGGTATTTCACAAACTCGCCGACGTTGCCGCCGGTGATGTCGCCAAAGTTATCGGCGGCGACGACGCTCTTCATGTTGAGCGCCGCGCGTTGCTCCATGATCGCCTTGGCGTTGCCTTCCCGCTCGTTGGAGACGACGAATTTTTCCAACCGCACGATCGCATCGGAATTCGCCTTCGCTCCCGCGCCCGGCGAGAACATCGCGCCCTTCAACTCGAACTCCCGCGTCACCGTCTGGCCGGCCGCGATTGTGAGGCTCGCCGTCGCACGCTCGTAGCCCGTGTAGGCGACGGCCATCGTGACGGTGCCCGCGGGGACGTTCGCGAGCGCGAAGGAGCCCTCGGCGTCGGAGTATGTCATGATGTCCGTGCCCTCGATGGTGACCTCGGCGTTGCGGACGAAGGTCTGCGTGGCGGGATTGAACACGCGGCCGACGATGCGGCCCGTGCCGGTGGATTGCGCGGATGCGCCGGCGAGCGTCGCCAGACCGCAGAACCAAAACACCAGGCGGTTGAGAACCCGACGACCAAGGAGCAGGGTGATGAAGTTCATGGGGAAAGGGCAGTGGAAGTAACCAATCGGAGAACAACGAAAGCTAGATTGAGTTTCACCGCAGAATCACTCTAAAAAACCCGCATCGACTTCCTACGCCACGCGCGCCCATTCTCCCGTCCCCCTCTATGAACGCTCCCCTCCGCCTGCTCCCCCGCTTCCTCCTTCGGGTCGTGATGTTGTTCGCCAGCGCCGTCGCGCTTCCCGCCGCCGCCCCTGCACCCAAGCCCAACGTCCTCTTTATCGCCATCGACGACTTGCGCGACTGGGTCGGCTACTTTGGCCACAACCTCCAGTCGAAGACGCCCAACCTCGACCGCTTCTCGAAGCTCGGCACCTCCTTCTCCCGCGCCTACTGCGCTTCGCCGGTCTGCAACCCTTCTCGCGCCGCGCTGATGTCGGGAATGCGCGCCTCCACCACCGGCGTCTATGAGAACAATAACGACTGGCGCCCCGTCATCGGGATCGACAAGCCGCTCACCACGACGTTTCGCAACGCCGGCTACCACGTCATCGGCGCCGGAAAAATCTACCACGAGGCCTACCGCCGCGACGCGGAGTGGGACGAGTATTTGAAAAACGAGGGCGGCATGCCCCGCGTGCCCACCGGCCGCAGCGACGGCGTGGGCGGCATCAAGTTCTCCCCGCTCGACGCCAAGGATGAGGACTTCAACGACTGGAACATCGTGAACTACGGCATCGAGCAACTCGGCAAGAAGCACGACAAGCCGCTCTTCCTCGCCGTCGGCGTCCACAAGC
>JBDSGI010000315.1:0-6215 GCA_039919035.1 Opitutaceae bacterium | reverse complement strand
TCGGCGCCGGGCAGCGAGGCCCGCACGTTCCTGATCGTTCCCGCGATGCGCGTCGCCTCGTTCAGCGTGGGAATCACGACCGAGATCGATGGCGTTGGAAAAGTCACGGGGCGAGAGTGACGGGCGGCGTCGTTTCGAGCGAGAGCCGCGCGAACCAAGCCTCGGCTTCACCGTGAGTGTTGTCGGTGTCCACCAGCACGGCGACCGCGCTAATCCGGGTCGCGGGCTCACCGAAATGCCGGTGATAATCGGCCAGCACGTCGCGGGTTTCGTCGCACCATTTCCCGGCTTCGGCGGCGCCCGATCGAATGACGACCATCCCGACGTTGCGGGTGTAGGGACTCGGGTAGGTTGCACCCACGGGTTCATAGGCCGACCACACGTAGTTGATCGCCCGCGTGCGGAGTGGGATGACCGACGTTTCGAAGACGACGAAAACCCGGGCGGCGTAGTCGTCGCCGGCGCGCTCACGCTCGCGGGTGTTACCTTCGAGCGGCGTGCGAATTTTCCAGTCCCAGGCGAGAATCGCGCGGGTTGGCGCCGGGATTGACACCGCGCGAACCAGACCGGCATGGGCCGACTGGCTGACGGCATGGAGCACGGGCACGCCAGCGTCGAGGACGACGGCATAGTGGGTCGGCTTGGTGAAAAACTTTTCCTCGCGCCACCGGGCCCGCCAGTCGCCACTGAACCCGTCGAACAAATCCGCCCCCACTGTCCGGGCGGCGGCGGCCAGGCCGAGCACGGCGCCCAGCAGCAGGCGGATCCGGTATTTGCGGCGGGTCATGGGTGCGAATGGGAGTGATCGGGCGGGTCGGATATTCCTTCCCGGTGGCGATGCCGGCTCACACCATGGGCATATGCCGCGGGGTGATGACGATCTCGGGCACGGTGGCGCGGGGCGGAAGTTTGGCAACGGCTACGGCCATCGCGGCGACATCCTCCGGCTGGAGCATCCGGGCGCGTTGCTCGGCGGTGGGCGGCACGGGACGCTGGGCGAGGATCGGCGTCTCGGTCTCGCCGGGGATGATGTTCGTCACGCGCACGCCATCGGGCAGCGACTCGAGGTTGGCAAAGGAGCCGATGGCCGCCTGCGCATATTTTGCCGCCGTGTAGGGCAGCCCAGCGAGCTGGAGCAATTGGATGCCGCCGAGCGAGACGACGTTGAAGATCGTGCCGCACTTTCGGGCGCGCATCGCGGGCAGCACGGCATGAAAGGCGTTGAAGGCCCCCGTGGCGTTGATGGACATCACGCGATCGAAATCCTCGGGGCTGAGGTCGGCGAACGTGCGCCTCGGGACATTCACGCCTGCGCTGTAGACGAGGATGTCGATGGGGCCGACTTCGCGCGTGACCCATGCAACGAGATCGGCGACCTGAGCGCGGTTGGTGGCGTCGCACGTTTTCGTCAGCAGCGCTGCACCGACGTCGGGTAGATTCTTTGCTGCGTCCAACGCCGCTGCGGTGCGCGCAGCGAGGACGACTTTGCTGCCCTCCCGAGCAAACGCCACGCCGATGCCGAGGCCGATGCCCGAGCCGCCGCCGATGACGAGGACAACTTTGTCTTTTACAGTTTCCATGTGGATTGGTTCACTGCGGCACGAGTTTGAAAACCTTGCCGCGCGTGCCGGCGATCATGTTGGCGCCGGTGGTCATGACGTAGAGTTCGCCCTCTTCGTCTTCGCCGAGCGCCCAGACATACGCCTTGAGCCGGCCGTCCGGATGATCCTGCACGGCCAGCGGCTCGGCGGTCCATTTTCCGGCGGCGATGGTCGCGACGAGCAGCGTGCCGTCCGGCAGCGCGAGATTTCGCGACCAGTCGCCGAAGACATACTTGCCCGCCAACTGGGGAAAGACTTTGCCGCGGTAAACATAGCCGCCGACGATCGTCGTGCCGAACGACGTGGGGGTGTTGCGCCGCATCGTCGGATAGACGAGCACGGGCTCGACGAAGGGTTTGCCGTCAGCGCCCACCGTCGCGGGATTGGTCGGCGCGGTGCGCGTGCTTTTCGGATCGAAGCCGTCCGGGCCCTCGCGCAGGCGCCAGCCGTAGTTGCCGCCGTTGACGATGAGGTTGATTTCTTCCCAACGATCCTGGCCGACATCCGTCACGATCAAATCGTGCGCGCCGCCGCGATCGAAGGAAATGCCCCAGGGGTTGCGCAACCCGTAGGCGTAGATCTCGGGGCGGCCGGTCTTGCCATCGGCGTAAGGATTGTCGGCGGGGATGCCGTAGGGCGTGCGGCTGTCGACGTCGAGACGCAGGACTTTGGCGAGCAGCGTCTGCAGATTCTGGCCGTTGCCCTCGGGCGCGTGGCCCAGGCCGACGTCGTTGGGCGCACTGCCGTCGCCGACGGTCCAGTAAAGTTTTCCATCCGGCCCAAACGCGATCCGTCCGCTATTGTGGTTCCAATCCGGCTCGTCGATCTCGAGGACGATGCGTTCGGAATC
This sequence comes from Opitutaceae bacterium, assembly GCA_039919035.1. Taxonomy (GTDB): domain Bacteria; phylum Verrucomicrobiota; class Verrucomicrobiia; order Opitutales; family Opitutaceae; genus ER46. The sequence continues at coordinate 3,764 of JBDSGI010000315.1, read as the reverse complement.
GGGTGATGCGATGCTAGCGTCCTGGGCCGACGCGCGGAATTCGCTCAACCGTTCCGTGTGATTCCACCCCTTCGGGCCACCCGCGCGCAGCGGCGCGCTGTAGACGACGTAAAACTTCCGGTTGGATTTGAACTGCGGGTGCAACGCGAGGCCGAGGATGCCCCGTTCGTCCATGCCCTGATTGAATTCGACCACCCGGCTCTTGAGATCGAGGAACGGTTTTTCCGCTTTCGTGCCATCACGATTCAGCAAGTAAATGACCCCCGCTTGATCGCCGACCAGGAGGCGGCCGGAGCCGTCGGTGAGCGACACGAGGTTCGTGGGCGCGGTGAAACCCTCGGCGATTAGTTTCAATCCGATTTGCGGCGCCGCAGCCGCGTCGGCGACTCGCGCGGTGCCGAGACCGAGCGCGGCCAGCGCGAGGAAGCCCGTGGCGGTGCGCGCGATTTTCCAGTCGTGGGTTTTGGATTCAGTCGGGATGATCATTTTATTTCCAAGAGTTGTTGTTCGTTCCATGCCTGTTGGCGATTCTCCGTTTCGGCGCGAATCGCCGCGACGCGGGCCGGAGCAACCGGCGGGGCGTCATGGCCCCATTCGCTGCGGACGTAACTCAGGACCGCGGCAATCGACCGATCCTCCAGTGCCGCCAGCGGCGGCATCTCGGGAAGAATGTTCGGCGGCTCGTAAACGTTGCCGGCGACTTTGAGCGGGCCGGACATGCCGCCCAGCGCGATTCGGATGAGACGGCTGTCAGGGCCGAGCACCCATTCGGAATTCACAAGCGGCGGCGCCGATGGCTTGAGGCCCTGGCCCGCGGGCCCGTGACAGGCGGCGCAGATTTGCAGGAAAAGAGCTTTGCCCTCGGCGAGCAGCGCCTCGTCGCGCGGCGTGGCCGGGCGCGCCGACGGCGGGGGCGTCACGTCGGCGGTGGTGCTACCGGGCCACGTGAAGAGGACTTTTATTTTTTCGCCCTGCTCGCGGTTCTTCGGATCGTCGGCTTTCGCCTGCGCGTCCAAGGCCGCGGGCGCTCGCTCCAGCGCGATCGGGCGCAAGGGCCGGACCTGAGCGTTGGCGGCGATGCCTTTCAGCAGGCTGCGTTTGCGCCAGTCCTGATCGGGTCGCTGAGTGGCCGCGAGCGTGAGCAGCGTGTCGATTTTTGCGGGCTGGCGTTCCTTGATGATCGCGCTCGCCAGTGACTGAAGCAGGGTCGAACGCCCGGGTTGCTGCGCGGTCCACTGCGGATCGGCGAGCAGCAGTTGGAGGAATTGCAGCTCGCAATCCTGCAGGCCGCTCATCACGGCTTCGCGAATCAGCAGGTGCTCGGTGGCGCGCGTGGCGATGCGCCCGAGGAAGGGCAACGCATCCGGCTGCGCGAGACTGCCGGTGGTAAGGGCAATTTGAAAAAGCGTTTCGTCGGACGCTGCGGGTTCGAGCCGCGCGAGGGTTTGGAGCAGCGAGTGCTGACGCGCGGAATTTCGCGCGGCCAGTGCATCGGCCACGCGCATCGCGGCGACTTGAATCTTGGGATGCGGATCAGCGATCGCCTTGAGACAGACTTCGAACACTTCTGTCGGAAGGTCGCGAGCCTCTAGCGCGAAATTTGCCTCGGCGTTCAGCAGGCGCACCGATCCGGAGGCCGGTGTGGTTGGCGAAGGCAACGCCGCGAACAATCCCTCCAGCGTCCACAACGCGTGAATGCGCCCGAGTGGCTCGCCCGCGCCCGCGACGAGCCGTGCGAGCGCCGGCACGACGGAGCGATCTCCGCGCTCGACCAGCAGGCGTTGCGCGGTGTCGCGAATCCAACCGTTGGCCGACGAGAGCTGGCGGATGAGCGCGGCGGTGGATTCGCGCGCGAGTTTCGGAAACGGCGCCGGGGGTTTGGCGACGGATGAGATGCGGTAGAGCCGTCCGTAGTGGATGCCTTGGTCGAGCCGGCGGGCGAGCGTCTCCCGGCGCAGGTAGGGAGTCATGAACTGGCCGTGCTGCGTGATGCCGCGATACATGTCCACCAGCCAGAGCGCGCCGTCGGGTCCGTTGTAGAGTGTCGAAGGGCGGAAACGTTCGTCAGTCGAGGCCAGAAACTCGCGGTCGGCGTAGGCAAATTTGGCGGTAAGGGTGAGGTCGCCCTCGAAGACCAGGTTGCGCTTGATCAGGTTGAGCGCGGGATCGCACACAAAGGCGTTCCCGACGAACTCGGCGGGAAAATTGTCACCGCGATAGACGACCGGCCCGCACGACGAGGCGAACACATAGGCGCGGCCCTCCGGGTCGAGGACATCGGCCGCGTAGCCGCGATTGATCGCGGTGTTCATCCGCAGGGGAAAAACGCGCTGGTCGGTGGCGATGAACAGATTCAGTCCGGCCGAGGACAGATGGTGGGGATTTCGGCCAAGGTAGTTGGGTGGCGCGAAGTCGCCCATGAGCTGACTGTTGTTAACATTGTAGATCAACCGGCCGTAGTTGTCCTGCGTCATGCCCCACTGCCCGCGAAATTCCGTCGGCTGCCGGATCACCGTGCCGCGCACGAGGCGGTAGCGATAGGACGACTCGCCGCTGTAGATCCAGTTGTCCATCGCGGGAAACAGCGCGTTGGCCGCGTGCTCGATGTTGCCGCGGCCGTAGTCGGCGTCGATGAGCTCCGGGGGTTCGGCGCGACCATCGCCGGCTGCGTCGCGGGCGAAGTAGAGCTGGTAATCGGAGACGTAGAGCACCCCGCCTGCGACCGCTGCAACGGCGCGCGGCACGATGAGTCGGTCGACAAAAACCGTGGCGCGATCAAAACGGCCGTCGCCATCGGTGTCCTCCAGCCGGGTGATGCGGCCGATGGGTTCGCGTTCACCCGTGCGATCGATGTCGCGCATGAAGCTGCGCATCTCGACCACGTAGGCGCGGCCGTCGGCGTCGAAGGAGAGCGCGACCGGGTCTTCGATCATCGGTTCACTCGCGGCCAGTTCGAGTTTGAAGCCATCCGCGAGACGAATGGCGGCCATCGACGCGGCGGGCGCAAGAGGCGGGGAGGGTGGTGGGGCGGGCAAACCTGGCACGGCTTCAATCGATTCGCGTCCCGTCGTGACGCCGAAGTTGGTGCGGGGAAGGATGGAGTTTAGGCCGCGGAGCACCTCGGCTTGATCAAGCGCGCCGTCCTTGTCGGCATCCCAAACCTCGAACCACGCGGCAAAGGAGCTCTTGAGTTCCCCGTGGTCCAGCACCGCGTCGGAATTTAGATCGGCGGCGGCGAAGAGGCCGAGCGCAACGGAAGTTCCGGTGATAGTGGGTCCGGGACTGCCGGGCCGGCCGGTCGCCGCGGCGGCGGGCGGCAGCACTGCGGCGAATCTTTGGAGAAAATCCTCGCGACGCACACGCCCCGTGCGGTCCGGATCGAGGGAGTCGAACCAGGTCTCGGCGAGGGCGGAGAATTCCGCAGAGCTGAGTTGGTGGTCGGAGTTGCGGTCGCCTTGGGCTAGCATTTGCTCAGCCAGCGTGCGGCTCGGGGCGAGTCCGCCGCGACCACCGGCGGGAGGGGCGGAATTAGGTTCTTGAGCGATCGCCGGCGTAAGCGCCAAGCCAAGCGCCACACGAATGGAAGGGGGAGCAAACCTCATTGGGGAATGGGCACTGATATTGTGCGCGAGCGAGGCGGAGGGCGCAAACTCAATCAGGGAAAGCTAGCCGGATCCTGACTGCGGTCGGCCTTTCGCCTTGTTCACGATCAATTCGAGTCTACTTTCAGCGCATGCCCCTCCCCGTGCCCCTGGCTCACGCGC
>JBDSGI010000314.1:0-3481 GCA_039919035.1 Opitutaceae bacterium | reverse complement strand
GACCTGCGAGTTAATCTCGTCCAGCACCACCGCTGCGCCGTCATCGCTGCCCAACGGATCGAGCGGAGTCGAAGTAGGACGTCCGTCCGCTCCGAGAAAGGTGAAGGAGGGCGAGTAGGTGCGGTTGTCGCGCATGGCATTGCGCACATCCGCCCCCACTTTGACGGTGAGCGGCACGCCGCGCGGATCGAAATCTCGTCGCAGGCTCATCTGGACGCTGCGGCGGACGTCCACGGTGTTGAGCATGTCCCCATTGCTAGTCGCGAGCGAGTAGGTGTTAATGTTATAAGGATCAACCGGCCGTCCGGCCGTGTCCGTCACCGTGATGCTCCGGGGACGCAGATAGAAAATGTTGTCGAATGACACGGTCACTCCGGTGCGACGGGCCCGGCTGTTGCCGAAGTAACCCTTGTCCATGTCGCTATAAATATTGGTCGAATGCGAATAGCCCGCCCCGGCCTCCGCTTTCCACACCGGTCCGTCGTGTCGCCACGTCAGCGTGGGCATGTAGGTCGACCCCGCCTTCTGGCGATATTGATTGTCGATGCGAATCTCACCGGCGCCGACAGCACCGTGGGTGTAAGTCGTCGTGAAATCGCCCGGCAGGATCCGAGTGGGGGAAAAGGTCAGAAATCGATAGGCGAATGGCTTGTCTGAAAACGCATACTGGAACGCGAACGAGAGCCGGTCGTTGCGGGCGAGCTTGTAGTCGATCGTCACGCCGCCGGACGAACGGCGGGACACCTTGCCGCCACTACGCAATTGAAACTCGGACAAGTAAGGCCGGTCCGGGGTGGTATCGGGGAAAGCGCCTTGCACCCCGGTCGCGCTGGGCGTGCTGGTGGCCGTGGTGTTTCCCCGCCAGGTGTTCTGGACGTAATCCAACGACTGGAAAAGGGTGCTGTTGCCGCCGGAGACGGTGAATCCGAAACGATCGTTGACCGGCACAATATAGGAAAAGTCCCAACCCGGGAGCGCCTTTCGCATCTTGTCCTTCATTGGACCGGGCGTGGGGTTGAAATCCCGGGCGTTGTCGCGCATCAGGAAGTAAACGCTGCCGTTGAAAACCGGCCGCTTCCGGTCAAACGCGCTGCGCGGCACCATGTTGATCGAACCCGCAAGCGCCATACCTGGCGATTCGGGGGTCGGCGAATGCAGCACCTCAATGCGTGCGATACTGTTGAGCGACACCTGATCGACTTCGACGCGCCGCGAGGTGCTGGAGCCGGCGGCGCTAGCCAGGTCGAAGCCGCCCACCGAAATCGGAACATTGTTTGGCGGCGCGCCGTTGAGCATGAAGGTGCGGGCCTCGCCACCGACGGAGTTGATCGCCATTCCCGGAAGGAATTTCAGAAATTCTCCGACGTTCCCGTCGGAGACCTGGCCAAATTCTTCGGCGGCGACGACGTTCTTGATGGTGTGCGCGAATCGCTGCTCGTTGATCGCGATCGCGGCACCATCCATTTCACGCGAGGTTGCGACCACGAAATCAGACATCTTCACCACCGCGCCGGTCCGGTCCGTATCGGGCCGCTGCTGCATCGCCGCGAGATCGAAGTCGCGCTGCACCGTGGCACCCGGGCTGACGGACACCATCTCGGTCTGCACATCGAGCCCGGTGAAGAAGACCTTCACCTTTACCGGACGAGGTGGGACATTGGTGATTCGATACTGTCCGCTGGAATCGGTGAACGCTTCTAGCCCGGTGCCGTCGACCGTGACGCGGGCATTTTCCAGGTATTCTCCATTGCGCGTGTTGAGCACGCGGCCCTCGACGGTGCCGGTCGCGAGCGATTGGGCGGGCGACACTTGGGCGGTGAAGAGAACGAGCGCCGCCGATAGGCACGCGCGGCGAAGCCAGCTGAATAATGCTGGGGTATTCATTGGGGGGTGGGCCGGACTGTGGGCCGGGCGGTGGGCGGGTCAAATGGCGAATCGCCCCTGTCCGTATAGCGGACGGATCAACTCAACGGGTAGGCTGTCGAGCCAGACACGATCAGCGCACAGATCTTTCATGAATGGCCAAGACGGCGGCGAATAACCGCGAGGGAACTGCCGGGCTTTCGTTTCGGTAAACGGGAATAACGGCCACTTCACGCAAATTACCGGACTGACTCCAGGGTTCTCCTTCTCACATGGCGACCGCGACGATAGTCGGGTCGGACTCGCGGCGGTTCCACGCAACGCAGTTCCGACGGGTTTCATCGATTTCTTTTTCAGCCGGCGGTCCGTCAGGCTCGTGCTTAAATCCAGCCGTTGAGAAAGGAGACGTCTGCCCGTCGCGGTCCGGTGGGGCGGGTATGAAGCATTCGTCAGAACGTGCCCCGCATGCCGAATATCCAGGCCGAGCCGTAGTCTTGGCGCTGGCGAAAGCGCGCAATCGAGGGGGTGCTGGGGCCGAAGCGCTGCAAGTCCTCCGGGGCGCTGCCGACATTGCGCAGGCTGGCGAAGAGCCCCAGGTGTTTGGTGAGCGCGTAGTCCGCGTAGATGTCGCGTAGCAGCTTTTTCGAGCGCCATTCGTAGGTGCCAGGTTCGATACCGCGACCCGTGATTGAGCCGAGGCGCGCCGGACTGCGGTAGTTCCAGTTGAATTTGAGGTTATACTTTGGCCGCGATAGGCTGACGCCCCAGCTGCCACTGCGTGGGACGTAGCCGGAAAAACTCTCCGTCGAGCCGCCGGTTGCGCGCTGGGCGCTTGCGTTCGCAAACACTTGCACGCCGCGCGCCCATCTCGGCAGAAACGTCAGCGCCTGCTTATAGTCGAACTCGACGCCGGTCATGCGCACGGTGTTAGGCAGATTGTAGTTCGTCTGCACCTCGTAAGGAGCATACTCGGCGGGATCGAGGTTGTAGAGCGCCAGAAATTCCGGGGTCGCGGGAAAACTGGTGGAGCCAAAGAAGTTTTTGAAATCACGCCGGTAGGCGCCGATCGACATCTGGCCCACGCGCTCGAAGTAATACTCAAGCCGGACCTTGGTCGTCCGCGCGCTCCATGGTTTGATGCCGACGTTGTTGACGGAAATCCGGTTGTTGCTGGCCGGCGGCGTCTCCGTGTTGGGCAGCGTGAGCCCGCCGGAGTATTGGTTGAAATCGGGCCGTCCAATCGACGTATACCATGAGGCGCGTGCAATCAGGTTTTCGCGCAGGTTGTAGCTCGCGTTGATATTCGGAAAATAGCGGAGGTATTCCTTCTCGGCGCGATACCCCCGATCGAGGTAGGTCAGTCGCGACACCCCAAGCGCATCCGAGGTCGGGACGATGAAAACGGGCTGCACGCCCGGCAGGGTGGGATTGCCGTCGATGGTGCGGCCGCTCGCATCGCGCTGAAAGTTCAGGGTCGGATCAGTCAGCGGCCCCTGAGCCTTGATGTTCGTCTGTTCGAGCCGCAGCCCGCCGACAAATTTGAGGCGGCGCTCGAAGAACGCGACGTCTCCCCGCAGATAGGCCGAAGAGATGATTTCTTCGGCAAATTTCGACTGAT
>JBDSGI010000313.1:0-3810 GCA_039919035.1 Opitutaceae bacterium | reverse complement strand
GTGAGCGTCACGGGCTCGTCCGCGATTTTCACGCTGTGGCGAGGGACATCGATTTCGAATTCCTCGATGCGCAACACGGTTACCGGCTCCTCGGAAGCCTTCACCCGGGCGAGCAGTTTCTTGATGCGCAGCACCAGTTCCCGCGGACTGAACGGCTTCGTCACATAGTCGTCCGCGCCCAGCTCCAGCCCCAGCACGCGGTCCATTTCGCCGGCCCGCGCCGTGAGCATGATGATGGGAATTGCGGCCGTGCCGGGATCGCGGCGTAGGACTTTGCATACCTCCAAGCCGTCCACCTCCGGTAGCATGAGGTCGAGCACAATGAGCGCCGGCCGCTCGTCGCGCGCGGCCGCAATGGCGCGGGCGCCGTCCTTCGCAAAAATCGGCGCGTAGCCCGCCTCCTTCATCTTGAAGGCGAGAATCTCCAGCGCATCGGGCTCGTCGTCGACCACCAGAATTTTAGGTTTCATGGCGCGTCTGATCGGAGTGCCGGATGTCCTTCGCCTCGTAGAGATACACGACGTCCTCCGCGATATTGGTCGCGTGATCCGCGATGCGCTCGATGGACTTGGAAATCACCATGAGCCGCAGGCACCGCGTGATGGTGGTCGGCCGCTCGACCATATAGCTCGACAGCTCGCGGTGCAGCTGGCGGTTGAGATCGTCCACGTCCTTGTCGCGCGGAATCACGGCGCGGGCGCGGTCGGTCTCGCGATTGATGAAAGCGGTGAGGGCGTCGCGCAGCATTTCCAGCGACATCGTCGCCATGCGCGGGAGATCGACGTAGGCCTTGAGCTGAGGTTCGGTGTTAAGATCGAGCGCACGACGCGCGATGGTCACCGCCTCGTCGCCCACGCGCTCCAGGTTCTGCGAGATTTTCATCGCCACCGTAATCAGCCGCAGTTCGGTGGCGAGCGGCGCTTTCGTCAGCAGATGAATCGCCATGTCGTCGATCTCGATTTCGAACTGATCGAGGATGTTGTCGTCTTCCTCGACCTTGCGCGCGATGGCGTCGTCGCGTTCGACCAGCGCGCGGATCGCGCGGCTGACCGCGGTCTCCGCGTGGCTGGCCATCGCGAGGAGGTTATCCTTCAGGTTGGCGAGTTCTTCGTTGTAGTGGGTCATGGCGATCAGCCAAAGCGGCCGGAGACGTAGGCCTCGGTCTGCGGGTTGGCGGGATTGGTGAAGATGTCACGCGTCTCGGCGTATTCGATCAGGCGACCGAGATAAAAAAATGCCGTGCGATCCGAGCAACGCGCGGCCTGCTGCATGTTGTGGGTCACGATGATGATCGTATAGCGCGCGCGCAGGTCCTGAATCAGCTCCTCGACCTTGCCCGTGGCGACGGGATCGAGCGCGGAGCAGGGCTCATCCATCAAAATAATCTCCGGCTCCACCGCGATCGCGCGGGCGATGCAAAGCCGCTGCTGCTGGCCGCCGGAGAGGCCCAGGCCGCTCGTGTGCAGACGGTCCTTGACCTCGTCCCACAACGCGGCGCCGCGCAGGGATTTCTCGACGACCTCGTCGAGCTTCGCCTTGTCGTTCCTCCCCTGCAGCCGGAGGCCGAACGAGATATTTTCGTAGATCGACTTGGGAAACGGGTTCGACTTCTGAAACACCATCCCGACGCGCTTGCGCAGCTCGATCACGTCGACGTCGGGCTCGTAGATATCGACGCCATGAATCTTGATCGTGCCGCGGGCCACCCGCGTGCCGTCGATCAAGTCGTTCATGCGGTTGAGGCAGCGCAGCAGGGTGGACTTTCCGCAACCGGAGGGGCCGATGAACGCGGTGACCTTCTTCGCCTCGATCGCGAGGGTGATGTCGTTCAACGCCTGAGTCGCGCCGTAGAAAAAATCCACGTGGTTGATGTCGACGATGACCTGTTTCCCCGGGGCGGAGGCCGACCCCGGCGCAGAGCCCGCCGGCACGGAAGCGGTGGGAATGCGAATGGGGTCAGCTCCCGCCGGACGGGAGGCGGAACGGGCGGAAGGGCGGGTTTCCATGGTCTGGGGTGCGGCGGTTACCATTTGTAGCGGTTGCGCAAGTGGCTGCGGAGGACAATCGACGCGGTGGCAATGAGAGCGACGATCAGAAGGAAGACGAAGGCGGTGCCGTATTGCACGCGCTCGGTATATTCGTTCTGCGGAATCTTGGAGCTGACGACGTAGATGTGGTAGGGCAGCGCCATCACGCCCTGAAAGAAAAAGTCGCTGAACTTATCCACATCCCACGGCAGTTTGTCGCGCACGACATACGCCGCGGTAAACATGATGGGCGCCGTCTCCCCGGCGACGCGCGCGATGCCCAGAATCGACGAGGTAAGGATGCCCGGCAGCGCGTAGGGCAGCACGTTTTTCTGAATCGTCTGCCACTTGGTGGCGCCGAGCGCGAGCGAACCCTCGCGGAAACCCTTGGGCACGGACTTGAGCGACTCCTCGCTCGCAGTGATCACCACCGGGAGCACCATGAACGCCAGCGTGAACCAGCCGGCTAGCAGTGAGACATTCCATCCGAAGTAGATCACGAACATGCCGAAGCCGAACAGGCCAAAGACAATCGAGGGCACGCCCGCGAGGTTAAGAATCGCGAGCCGCACGAAGCGGATGAAGGCCCCGTCGCGCGCATACTCATTGAGGTAAATCGCCGCGCTCACCCCCAGCGCCAGTGCGATCGTCATCGAACCGACGACCAGCAACACCGTCCCGACGATGCACGGCCAGATGCCGCCCGCCGAGTAAACGTAGCTCTCGGTCTCGACCTTGGCCGCCGCCGGATTCTTTTCCTTGAAGGCGCGGAACTCGCGGTCGCCCATTTCCATTTTCTTCCCTTGCCACTCGAAAATGTAGAGCGACTCGGGCGCCGCGGTGAGAAAAGTCGTGTTGATGAACGGCGCCTCGGCCTTGAACACGGTGCGCGAGCCCTTGACCACGATGTTGAAAAACACCGCCGCGCCGCAGAGCAGGACAAAATAGGTCGCGCCGCGAAACAGCCAGAACACGAGGCGCTCGCCGCGACGGGCCGCGCTCGGCGGCGCGCGAAAGATGTGGGCGACGGGGCTCATCCGATGGAAATGCGGTAGCGGCGCACGATTTTTTGCGCGAGGTAGTTGATGAGGAGCGAGAGCAGGAACAGCACGAGCCCGACCACGAACAGCGCGCGGTAGTGGATGCTGCCGCGCACCACCTCGCCCATCTCTTGGGCGATGATGCCCGTCATGGTATGCACCGGCTCCGTGATGAACGAAAGGCCCTGCGTGAAATCGGGAATCGCGATGCGATTGCCCGCGCACAGAAGCACCACCATCGTCTCGCCCACCACGCGCCCGAGGCCGAGCAGCACCGCCGAGATGATCCCGGAGAGGGAGGCCGGCACGATGATGCGGAGAATCGTCTGGAGGCGCGAGGCGCCGAGGGCAAACGACGCTTCCTTGAACGCGCGCGGCACGTTGTTGAGCGCATCCTCCGCGAGGGTGAAAATCGTCGGCACCGCGATCAGCGCGAGCAGGCAGCCCGCCGTGAGGATATTGAGCCGCTCGCTATAGGGAAACCCGGGCACCCACGACAGCCACGACACCTGCGACATCGCGCGCAGCGCCTGCCCGAGCACCGCGATGCCGAAGAAGCCCAGGACCACCGACGGAATCGCGGAGATGAACTCGATACAGGGCTTGATGAGCTTCTGCTCCCGCACCGTCGCAATCTGATTCACATAGATCGCGGCCCCGACGCCAAACGGCACGGCAATCGCGAGCGCCACGAGCGAGACCAGCAGCGAGCCGACGAACAGCGGCAAGATTCCATAGCGATC
>JBDSGI010000312.1:0-5131 GCA_039919035.1 Opitutaceae bacterium | reverse complement strand
GCACGTGCGCGAGATTGCGGCGGTGCTGCGCCGAGCGCCGCTCATCTGGGATAATCTGCACGCGAACGACTACGACGGCCGGCGCTTTTTCTGCGGACCCTATGCGGGGCGCGAGGTGGAGTTGAGGAGCGAGACTCGTGGGTTGCTCGTGAATCCCAATTGTGAGTTCGCACTGAACTTCGCGCCGCTGCACACGCTGTCCGCTTTTCTGCGGGCGAACGACGAAACGGATTGGAACCCACGGGCGGCTTATCTCGCGGCGCTGCGCGATTGGTGGCCCAGTTTCGCCACGGCCGGTGCGCCGCTCGAGTGGGAGGAGTTTGTGGTGTTCGGCGATTGCTACTATCTCCCGCACGATGCGGGCGCGGAAGCGGAGATATTGTTGGCCCGCGTGCGCGCGGCGCTCGTCGCGAAACCGGCCGACGCGGTGCGGGCCAAGGTCGCGCGCCTGCGCGATTTTTGCGCCCGACTCACCGAACTCCGCGACCGCCCACTGTTTCATGCGCTGAGCCGCCGCGCGTGGGAGCTACGTGAGGAACTCGATCTAGTTGATCGCTGCCTCGCGTCGCCGGCGCGAGGCGTGGCTTCGGATTTTCATTTGCCCGGGACCTATCGCGGCGGCTTCGTGCCCCGCCTGCAAAGTCTTCTCGCGCCACAAGCCGACGGTTCATTTGCCCCGCCATGAGCAACCCGGTGATGAGACCGGTGCGCGCTGGTGATGAGGCCGCCGCGTATTACGTGTGCCTCAAAACCGGCGACCATGGTCGCGATGCTGAACCGTTCTACCGGGAGGATCCCGACGCGCTCGGGCGAGTTTACGTGGGGCCCTATCTGAAGTTTGAGCCTGACCTGGGCGTGATCCTGGAGGACGGCGATGGGGTCTGCGGCTACGCACTCGGCGCCTTCGATTCGCGGGCGTTTTTTTTGCGCTACGAGCGGGAATGGCGGCCAGATTTGTGCGCGCGCTTTCCGGCTCCGGTGGGCGATCCGGCGCGGTGGACGCGCGTGCAGCAGATTCATCAGCTCTATCATCAGCCGGATTATTTCTGCCCGGAGCCTTATGAGCTTTATCCCTCACACCTCCACATCGATTTGCTGCCGCGCGCCCAGGGCTTGGGTTTTGGGCGGCTCATGCTTGAGCGCGTCATGGCCAAACTGCGCGAAATGAATTCGCCCGGCGCGCATCTGGGCGTGAGCACGCGCAATGCCCCGGCTTTGGGTTTCTACCGCCGGCTTGGTTTTGGGGTGTTGACCCGCATGGGCTCGGCGAGCAACGGCTGCATTTATCTGGGCAAACGTTTGACGGCCGAAAAATGAGCAGGGCGGCCATTCAGCTTCGATTGCGCGCATGAGCACTTCCCCTGGATTTCTCGAACGACGGCTCGTCCCCGCGCTCACCGCGCTGAGCGACAACATCTATCTGTCCGCCATTCGGGCCGGGATGGTCTCCGTGGTCCCGCTCACGATCATCGGCGGCTTTTTCATGATCGTGGCGTTTCTGCCGATTCCGGGGTGGGACAAGATCGTGGCGCCGTATGCGCCGGTGTTGCAGGTGCCGGTTACGGCGACCTTCGGGTTGCTCGCGGTTTTTGTCTGCTTCGCCATCGCCTACGATCTGGGCAAGCGGCTGAAGCTGGAGGCGATCGTCAGCGCCAGCATGGCGACGGTGGTTTTCCTGATGCTGTCGATCAAGGTTTCGGATCTGACGCTGGCGATCGACGGCTTGGGCTCGAAGGGACTTTTCACCGCCATCCTCGTTGCGCTGATTGTGGTGCGCGTGCAGAAGGTTTTCACTGATCGGAACCTCGTGATTAAGCTCCCGGCGAGCGTGCCGGTGGCCGTGTATGAGTCCTTCGTTTCGCTGACCCCGCTGCTTTTTCTCGTGCTGGTTTTCTGGGGGATCCGATTTTTGCTGGGGGTGGATATTGATCAGTTCGTGCAGGCCGCCTTCCAGCCACTCGTCTTCGCGCTCAACACCTTGCCGGGAATTCTTGTTTACGCGTTCGCGGTCACGCTGCTTTGGTCGATCGGCATCAACGGCGACAATGCGCTCGACGCCATCGTCGCGCCGATCTTTTTGCAATTTCTCGCCGCGAACGTCGCGGCCACGGCGGCGGGCCAGCCGTTGCCGTATGTGACGGCGAATGGCTTTTTCTCCACCTTCGTGAATGTCGGCGGCACTGGCGCCACGCTGGCACTGGCGCTCGTCCTGCTGAATTCCAAGGAGCCGGGCTTTCGCCAAGTCAGCCGGCTCTCGCTGCCCACGCAGATTTTTCAAATTAATGAGCCGATCTTCTTCGGCATCCCGATCGTTCTGAATCCGATCTTCATGCTGCCGTATGTGCTCAATGCGCTGCTGCTCACCGCCGGCACCTATCTCCTGATGGACTGGCACCTGATTCAGAAACCCTTCGTCAACGTGCCTTGGACCACGCCGCCGATTATTGGGCACTATCTCGTGACGGGCGGAGACTGGCGCGCGGCGGTCTGGGGGGTGGTTTCAATCGGGATCGCGATGGCGATTTATTACCCGTTCGCCAAAGTTGCCGAGCGCCGGCGATTGCTGTCCGCCTCGGCTGGAGTTGAAAAAAGAGGGAAGGCTTAGCCGGGACTTGCTGGAGGGGTTCACCGTGCGGCCGCCGCGGGCGCGGATTCGTTTTTCGCAACGGGCCGCGGCGCGGCGCGTCTCGCACCACACAGCACTTTTCGATGAAATTACCCGCCCTCGTCCTCCTCGGCACCCTGGCCTGCCCCGCGTTGCTTTCGGCCGCGATCATCGGTCGGAATCCGCCCTCGCTCCCACTCACGACTGAACGGATTGCCCACTTGCCGGCGGAGCGGCAGCCCGACTGGCGCGACTATCTGGCCCGTTCCGAGGCGGCCCGCGCCGCCGACACTGCGTTCTACGCCGGCGAACTCAAGCGACTCGGTCTCGCCGAGGCGATCGTGCCGCCGCGCGGCGGTCGTCTCCTCCTCACTGAAACCTCCGCGTGGTATGCCGGCTTCGAGGGTCGGCGCATCGCCGACATTGTCGTCTCCTTCCAAACCCCGGCTGGCGGTTGGAACAAGAACACGAACTTCACCCGTCGCGCGCGACAACCCGGCGAACGTTCCGGCTACGAGGCTGGCTACGTCGGCACAATCGACAACGATGCCACCATTGTGCCGCTGCGTTTCCTCGCCAAAGTCGTCACGGCACTGGGCTCGGACGCCGCCGGTGCGCCTTTTCGCGCGGCCTTCGCGCGTGGGATCGAATACTTATTTGCCGCGCAGTTTTCCAACGGCGGCTGGCCGCAGGTGTGGCCCCTCCAGGGCGGCTACCACGACATGATCACTTTCAACGATGGCGCTGTCGTCAATGTGCTCACGCTCATGGGCGACATCGCGGCGGGCGACGGCGAGTTTGCGTTCACGCCCAGCGATCTCCGCGCGCGTGCGGCCACCAGCTTCGCCCGCGGGCTCTCCTGTATCTTGGCGACGCAGATTGTGAGCAACGGCCATCGCACCGTGTGGTGCCAACAGTATGACCCGCTGACGCTCGCGCCGACCTCAGCTCGCAACTACGAGATGCCGGCCCAGAGCGCGGGCGAAAGCGGGGGCCTCGTGCTGTTTCTGATGAAGCTCCCCAAGCCGAGCCCCGCCGCAATCACCGCCGTCCATGCCGCCGCCGCGTGGTTTCAAAAGACCAAGATCAACGACATCATCTTCAAACCCGCGCCCGACGGCTCCGGCCGGGCGGTGATTCCCACGCCCGGCGCCGGCCCGCTCTGGCCGCGCTATTCCGAGATCGGTAGCGATCGCCCGATCTTCGGCGACCGCGATCTGACCATCCACGACGACGTGAGCGAGATTTCGAAAGAACGCCGCAACGGTTACGCTTGGTTCGGTGACACCCCGAAGCGCGCCCTCGACCACTACGCGCGCTGGGCGAAGCTGCATCCCTAAAAGAAATATCGCGTGCGGCGACTCAAGGCGGCGCCTGGGGAAACCAAATTTGATTTACGGAGTGACCTGAAGCGGTGCCGCAAGTGTTGGGGCGCGCGATGGCGCTGCGGCGCCACGACTCAGTTCCGGCAACCCCAACATTCGGCGCGCGCCGCCGATTACGCGGTCCCAGTCGAAGGCTGGGCCGGGATCGGTTTTGTTGGTCTGAATGTGATAGTGGCCGAGCACGCCTTGGTATTTCTGCAGGTCGGCGTCCGGAAGTTTTTTGGTGATGAGATGGCCGGCGCCGTCGCGCGGATAGTCGCAGGTGATTTTGGGAAACACCTGGCAGAGCGCGGCCGTTAGTTTCGTGAGCGCGACATATTGCTGCGGCGTGAGATCGTATTGGAGCAGCTCGGTGCCCTGGATATTTCCTCGCACGAGTTCGGGTCGCGCGGGCCGGCCGACAAAGTCCTTCGTGAAGATCATCGGGTCGCCGTAGCGCTCGGGCACCTTGATGAACGGACCCTGCGCGTCGCGCGGATACCACTCTTCGAGGGCCTTGTGCGCGCCCGGCGGATAGGCGCCCATATTGGCAATCTCGATGCCGATGGAGCGGCCGTTGGCGATCGTGGCCTGCCATGCGCGCTCCTTGAGATCGAGCGTCTGGTAAATCGTGCCGTCGATATCGATCATGAAGTGAACGCTGAGCCCGCGCAGATCGTGGAGGATTTTGAAGCACTGCTTGCTGATGCCCGCGACGTCGTAATGCATCACAAACTGATCGACGGTTCGTTGAAGCATCGGCAGATCCCAACCGCCGCCGCGCACGCGCTCGATCTCATCGGCCGCGAGGCCTTCGCGGCGGAGACTGTAGCGGTTGGGAGTGCGGATGTCTTTCACCGCGTCCTTGGACTTTTCCCAGCTGCTTTCCGCTTCGGGACTGAAACGTCGCTCGACGCGGTAGCCGTCGTAGCCGCGCGGGTCCATCCAGGTGACCACGCGCGTGCCGGTGTGAAACAACTGCCCGGCCACGACAATCTCGTCACCTTTGCGCTTGAGCGGTCTGCCCGGCCAAGTGTGGCAACTGGTGAAGGCCAGCACGCAGGCGGCAAGCAGACCGAAGACGCGGCGGGAAAGGGAAGAGTTCATGGCGGGGCGACGTGGCCGAGCCGAACCCAACGCGC
The DNA here is from genome assembly GCA_039919035.1 of Opitutaceae bacterium. Lineage (GTDB taxonomy): Bacteria > Verrucomicrobiota > Verrucomicrobiia > Opitutales > Opitutaceae > ER46. The sequence goes on along the minus strand of JBDSGI010000312.1, from coordinate 20 downwards.
GCCCCGGCTCAATCGCGATC
>JBDSGI010000311.1:0-6089 GCA_039919035.1 Opitutaceae bacterium | reverse complement strand
GTGAGACCAAGCCCTTGGGTGGCCTCCACGCTCGCGGACTTGGCGGCATCCCGCATTTGAATGCCGGCATTCGGGTAAAATGCTTTCACCACGAGACGGAAAGGCAGCTTGGCGTTTTGGATCGATTGAGTCGTCGCGAGGATTTCGTCCGGGATGGCCACGACGTCGTCAAACTTCGGGTCGGTGGTGTCGATGATGGCGAGTTCGTTATCGCGGTGGCTCTCCGAATAGTTCTTCGTTTGGCCCTGTTTCAGCCGCATCGCGTAGTCTTCCTGCCAAAGTCCGCTCAGCAGCTCCCCAATGAGCAGGAGAATCACGCCGATGTGGACGAGTTGGATGCCGGCTTTTTTCCACGTGAGCTTGAGGCGATAAATGTGCGCCGCGATCAGGTTGAGGAGCAGCAGGCCCCCGATGGCATAGCCGCCAGGGAAGACCGGAAAGCGGGAGCTGCCGGTGTCGTGCATCACGATGAAACTTCGATACCACTTCTCCTGAATGCCCCAGATGCCGAGGTGCACCTGATCGAGGGTGGAGAGAAACACCAGCACCATGCCGAGCGTGAGTAGCACGACGGTGAGCTTCAGCGAGACGATGAAATCGCGCAGGGGGCGGAGGGTTTCGTTCATGGGGCGGCCGGTTTGATGCTATCGAGGAACGCCGCAAACGCCACCTGCTCGCGCGCCACGAGCGCGTCCGGGCCGGTGAGTTTGAAGAACCAGGTCGCGCCCGCGTGCGGCACCATCGCGCCGAGGATTCGCTGCGCGCCCGCGCCCGTGCCGACGATATTGACCACGGTCATGTGCAGCCCGTTGCGATCAAGGTGCTGGGTCGTGGTTTCAAGTTCCGCCTGCTTTACCGGCGCGAGCCCGATCTGTCCGCGCCAGCGGTTGAGATTCGCGAGGTCGCCGCCGACATCGCCGGGAAAGGCCGTGATCGACAGGTCGCCGTCGGCGCCGTCACCTTTCACGGTGTAGCTACCTTTGCGCATCGCCCCGGGCGCCTTGGCTGTCCACTGCGCCGGGGCGGTCCAGGTGAGCGCGGCGCCGGTCGCGGTGGGGACGGGCGTGCTCGCCATCGAGGGAGCGGATGGCGCGGTGCCTTCGCTTGGGGCAGATGTGCTCGCAGCCGGCGCGCTCGCCGGCAGCGGAGCTTCCTTCGCCACGCGATAGCTCTCGATGGCGGGCTTCTTGCAAGACGCGAGGGCAAGGCTAAGCGCAAGCAGGGCAGGGAAGGCGCGGCGGGCAATCATGGGGCATGCATTACACTCGGGCCACCGGACAAAGTTCAAACCAATCCGCCGCCGAAACCGCAAAACCGACACTTCAGTATCAACGCGCGCGTCTGCTATCAGCTGGCGTTGCGTTGTTCGTGGTGCGCCGCGCCCGTTCGGGCTCGCCTCACGCTGCGGCAGTTGCAACCCTGACGGTCCTGTTACCTTTTGAGGAGTGCCCGTCTGGCACCAGCGTTCTGTTCTCTCGTTATCCCTATGAAAATCACCCTTGTCCGTGGATTATTGTTTGTCGGCGCGCTCTGCGCCTTGGCCATCGGCGCGCGGGCGCAAGTCATCGAACTGCGCGGCACGATCAACGCCGCGCAGGAAAACCCCGCGACCAGTTCTACCGCCACCGGTAGTGCCATCATGCTCTACGATGTCGCCGCAAACACGTTCGACCTTGTCGTGTCGATCTCGGGCATGACCAATCTGGCGACGGCGTCGCACATCCACGAGGGCGCGGCCGGCGTAAACGGCGGAGTGGTTACCAACCTCGGAGCCGATGCCGTTTACGTCCGCAGCGGTAGCACGCTGACCCAGACGTTTCGCGGCATCACGCACGGGGGCGACAAACTGAAGCTGATTCAGGGCGGCACTTATTTTAATATCCACTCTGCGCAATTTCCCGGCGGCGAAGTGCGCGGGCAGTTGATTGCGCGGCCCATCCGGTTGGTGGCAAACCTCGATGTTGCCCAGGAGGCCGCCGCCTTCCCGGCGCTTAATTTTACGGCGGTGAATAATTTTGGCGCCGCCGTCTTCGTCTACGATCCAACGGCCAACACGATTTCCATCCGGCATTCGCTCTACAATTATTCGAGCACGTTCACCAACTCACATTTGCACACGGGCGGGCCCGGCGTTAGCGGTCCAGTGCACACTCAGCTCGGCACCAGTGCGACGGCGGGCGCCTACAACTCGACGAACGGGGTCATCTCCGGTTCGCACGATGCCGTGCCGTATGCGGGTAATCCGATCGAACTGCTAACCGGATTGAACTATATCAACTACCACAGCCAGGCGTTCACGGGCGGCCAGCTGCGCGGACAGGTCACCGTTTCCAACGAGACGGTCGGCACCCGCATGGGCAATCTCTCGACGCGGGGTTTTGTCGGTCCGGGCGATCAAGTCCTCATTGGTGGCATCAGCATTCAAGGCGCGGAGCCGGTGCGGTTGCTAATTACGGCGAAGGGCCCGTCGCTCACCGCGTTTGGGGTTGCCGGCGCGCTTGCCAATCCTCGGCTGGCGCTCTTCGACTCCGCCGGCCGTCAGATTGCCATCAATGATGATATCGGCGTCACCACCGGCACCGAACTCGCGCGCATTCCCGGTGCCCCCACTATTGCAGTCGAATCCGCACTTGTAGTCGTGCTCCCTCCGGGCAACTACACGGCGCAGGTCTCCTCGGCCTCGGGCACTGGGATTGCAATCGTGGAGGCTTACGATCTGCGCAATCTGCCGACGACGCTGGCCATCGCGTCGCTGGCGCCTGCTCGGGCGGCCTCTCCGGTTCAAGGTTTCGCCAGCGTGTCGGCTAAAAACGCCCAGCCCGAGTTGTGTGTCGCGGCGCCGCTGGTGGTCGTTGCGGTTCGCTGATCTGCGGAGAGCTTGTCTCCGCCAACCCGGCGCCTTTCGGCGCCGGGTTTTTTTATTTTGCGCGAGAACAATTCGGGGCGCCAACATGCGGTATGACGATTCTTCCCCTCGGCGACTCGGCCGTCGTCATTGATCTGGGAGAAAACACCGGGCCGGCGATTGCCGCGCGGGCGCGTGCGATCGCCGATCAAATCGTCCGCCGGCGTCCGGCTTGGGTGATCGATGTCGTGCCGGCGTTTGCCAGCGTAGCGGTCCACTATGATCCATTGCGGGCGCCGGAGTTCGAGATGTTGCAGATTGAGGTAGCCGAGCTGGCGGCATTGGAGGGCAGCGCGGCATCGGTCGCGCCAAAGACGGTTGCAATCCCCGTTGTCTATGGCGGTGACGCCGGCCCGGATCTGGCCGGAGTGGCGCAACACGCCGGCCTGTCGCGGGCGGAGGTGATCGCCCGGCATTCAGCCGTGGTCTATGAAGTAAGCGCCATCGGTTTCTCGCCGGGATTTCCCTATCTGGGAGGCTTGCCGCCGGAGCTGGCGACGCCGCGACGGCCCACGCCCCGGACCTCAGTGCCGGCGGGCAGCGTCGGGATCGGCGGGGCGCAGACCGGCATCTATCCGCGCGAGTCGCCCGGCGGCTGGAATCTCATCGGTCGCACACCGCTCGCGCTGTTCGACCCGCATCGCTCCGCACCGGCTTATCTGCACGCGGGGGATCGAGTTATGTTTCATCCGGTCGCCGCAGCGGAATTTCAGAGTGCGGCCAAAGCCAGCGCGGCAGTTCACAACGACGCCTCCACAGCAGCGATTGAAGTGGCGCGGCCGGGGGTGTTTACGACGGTGCAGGATTTGGGGCGGCCGGGCCACCGCGCGCAAGGTGTGGCTCTTGGCGGCGCGGCCGATGCGCTCGCACTGCGGGTGGCCAATCTGCTGGTCGGCAATGCCGAGACCGAGGCCGCGCTTGAGTTCACGCTGGCCGGTCCGGAATTAATTTTTCGGCGAGATGCGCTCGTGGCCGTTTGCGGGGCGGAGATCGACGGTGTGCCCGAGGGACGACCGATGCCGATTCGGGCGGGCCAGACCCTCGACTTGGGCCGCTTGCGCCACGGCTGCCGCGGTTACCTGGCCGTGGCTGGCGGCATCGATGTTCCGATCGTGCTCGGCAGCCGGGGGACCGACGTGCGCGGTGGCTTTGGCGGCTGGGCGGGACGTGCGCTGCACGCCGGCGATTGCCTGTCGGTTCCCGACTTCCACCGCGATCCGGGCGAACATTGGCATATCGATCGGCGTATTTTTCCACCGCCGGGCCCGCCGGTCTTTTTACGGGTGGTGGCGGGCAGGCACACGGACGATTTTGACGCGGTTTGGCTTGCCCATGAATTCAAAGCGTCGCCGCAATCCGATCGCATGGGCGTGAGGCTAAGCGGGGCGACGATGCTGCGGCGCACGGCGCGAGAGCTGATCTCCGCGCCGGTGACGCCCGGCACCGTGCAGGTGCCACCGGACGGCCGGCCGATTGTGCTGCTGGCCGACGCCCAGACCATCGGCGGCTACCCGCGTCTCGCCCACGTAATCACGGTCGATCTCGCGCGGGCGGCGCAGCTGCGACCGGGCGACAGCGTTCGCTTCACCATGGTGCCGCTCGCCGAAGCGCGGCGCCTGCTCCGCGAGCGGGAGCACAGGCTTGACTTGCTGCGGGCCGGTTTGGCGCAAAAGCTTCACTGACGTGCAGGCCACCCTCGACCTCAATTGCGACCTCGGCGAAGGCTTCCCCCACGACGCCGAGCTCATGCCGCTCATCACCTCGGCCAATATCGCCTGCGGCGGACACGCGGGGGATGCGGCGACCATGAAGGCGGCGGTGGCGCTGGCGTTGCAGCACGGGGTCGCCATCGGCGCGCATCCGGGGTTCGCCGATCGCGAAAATTTTGGGCGCACCGCGCTGACGATGGCGCCCATCGACGCGGCGTTGATGGCCCTTCAACAGATCGAAGCGTTGCGCGAGATCGTAGAGGCGCAGGGCGCGACCTTGCGGCACGTGAAACTGCACGGCGCGCTCTACCACATGGCGGCGACCAATCACGGGCTCGCTGATTCGATCGTGCGCGCGATGGTGGTGATGGAGCGAAAGCTGATTCTGTTTGTGCCCGCCGGCAGTGTGCTGGAGAGCGTCGCACGAACTTCGGGAACGCTCCGTGTCGTCAACGAGGTGTTTGCCGACCGCACCTATCAGGCGGACGGTTTGCTCACGCCGCGGTCCCAGCCGAACGCGTTGATTGCGGATGAAGAGACGGCAGTCGCACAGGTTCTGCGAATGGTGCGCGATGGCATCGTGCGGGCGACGGATGGCACGAATATCACAATGCGGACCGACACCGTGTCGCTGCACGGCGACGGACCGCACGCCGTGGACTTTGCGCGCCGACTCAACCGCGAGCTGCGCGCGCTGGGAGTCGGACTCAAAGCGCCGACAGCGGAGTCCGCGTGAGGCGTCGGTCTTGCTGACGATGGGCGCCTGTCTCGCAACCGGCATCCGCGAGACGGACGCCCTTCACCCCCAAGCCTTTTTCGACGCCCCTCTCTGGGGCGTCTATCTTCGCCGCTAAATTTTCAGCGGGCCTCGATCGCGACGAGGCACACGTCGTCGTCAAAGTTGGCGTGGCCGCTGAATGACTTCACGTCCGCCAGCAGTCGCTCGTTGAGCTCGGCGCCCGAGAGCCCGCGCGCGCCGGTGAGCAGGGCCCGCAGCCGCTCCTCGCCAAAAAGCGTCCCCGCGGAATTGGCCGCCTCGACCACGCCATCGGTGTAGCCGAGAAAAAGATCGCCGGGGTGAAACTCGCACTCGTGCCGCGTGTAGGCGAATTCCGCGAGCAATCCCGCCGCCGGCTCCGGATCGGCGGGTGCCAAACGCGCGATCGGTTCGGAGCGCGCATGTCGCACCAGAGGAGCAGGGTGCCCGGCGTTGCCGTAAGTGAGCCGGTGGCGGGCGGTATCGATTACGCCGAAAAACGTCGTGGCGAAAACGGGCTGGCCGATTTGCTCCACGATGGGGACCAAGCTGTGATTGATCTCGGCGAGGACGTGCACTGGATCGATGGCGCGGGCGCCCATCTCCTCGACCACCCCGCGGATCATGGCGGTGAGCAATCCGGCGCGCACACCGTGGCCCATCACGTCGCACACCAGCACGCCGCATTGGGTGTCGGAGAGCTGCACGATGTCGAAAA
>JBDSGI010000310.1:0-3750 GCA_039919035.1 Opitutaceae bacterium | reverse complement strand
CCCCGGACACCGAACTCGCCCACCGGTTCGTCGCCCTGCAAATGGCCAGCGCACACTATCACCGCGGCCGCACCGGCGAAACGGCCAAAATCGTGGCCGACTGGGGGCTCGACCACGCCGTCGAGGGACAGGTGCTCCTCGCGCAGTGCGATCGGCAGCAAGGCGTCACGGCCATCGCCCTCGCTCGACTGGAACGCGCGGGGGCGCTGTTTCCCCGCCGCCAGGAGCCGCTGATTGAGCTGGTTCGCCTCCACCGCGAGCTCGGCCACCTCGACGAGGCGCGCCGTTACGCCCTTCTCCGCAGCATTCGCGAGCCCGGCAGCGCCGGCGCGCACATTGACTTGCTGCACGGTTACCACGCCGCGGGCGACAACGCGGCCGAGGCCCGCGAACTCGCGGATTACTTCCGCGACTTTGGCCGCGATCCGAACGCCCTCGTGCTACTCCTCTGGTTTGCCGTCGACACCGGCCAACCAGTCCTCGCCGAACGTCTCCATGCGCTGGCGAACGAACAGAAATTGCCAGCGGCCACGTTCGACCTCGGGCGCGTTCAAGCCTCCCTCGCGGCCAAGGACTATGCCCGCACCATCACGCTCGCCGACGCGGCGCTGCGCGAGGAACGCTCCGCCTCCGAGACCGCCTCGCCACTCTACGCCATGCGAGCCGTCGCTCATTTTGGACTCGGCGACACGGCACGCGGTCAAATCGCCCTGACCGCGTTTCTCAACAACGCCCGTCTGCGCGCCAGCGACGCGCTGCTCCTCGCGCGCCAACTGAAAGACATCGGCTTCGCGGAGCAGGCCCATCGCGTCCTCGAACGCGCCTGCCAGCTCGATCCACTGAACGAACCCGCCCTCGCCGAATTGATTCGACTCGACGCCGAGGCCGGCAACCGCGCGGCGCTGGCTGAAAACCTCCCGAAGCTCTTCGAAATGCGAAAACACTTCCGCGAAACCCTGGAAGCGACGCTGCGCCACCTCAACGAACCGGCCGACGCCCCGCTCCGTCGCCAGATTCAAGAGGCGCTCGCCCAGCCGCCTACGCCCTGAGCGCCGCGAGCCGGGCGGGGCATCGACCAAGGTCGAGCCCTACGCTGCCGCTGTAGGGCGCGAGCTTGCCCGCCGCCTCGATCGCGCGCTGGAGTTCTGAGCGTCGCCGGTTAGCCCAGCCCGAAGACTGCTTTCGCGTAGTGCTCGACGCTGAAGGGCTGCATATCCTCCGGTTGCTCGCCGAGCCCGAGAAAATAAATTGGGATTTTTAGCTGCCGGTAAATTCCGACCAAGGCGCCACCGCGACTGGTCCCATCGAGCTTGGTCACCACCAGCCCGGTGAGGCCGAAGCTCTGGTGAAAAACCCTCGCCTGCTCGATCGAATTGCTGCCAAGCGACCCATCGACGACCAGCCAGCGATGCTGCGGTGCCGTCGGATCATTTTTCTGCAAGACGCGCCGGATCTTCGCGAGCTCCTGCATGAGGTTGTCCTTGGTGTGCAGCCGACCCGCCGTGTCGACGATCAGGAAATCCTTGCCGCGCGCACTGGCCGCCTGCCAGGCGTCGAACGCCACCGCCGCCGCGTCCGCGCCGGTGTGGCTCGCCACGATGTCGAGATCGAGCCGCGTGGCCCAGGCTTTGAGCTGCTCAACCGCCGCCGCGCGAAAGGTATCGCAGGCCGCCAGCGTAACGGTCCTGCCCTCCTCTTTCATCCGCCACGCGAGTTTCGCCGAAGTCGTGGTCTTGCCCGATCCATTGACTCCGATCATCGCGATCACGATCGGCTTCTTGGATTCGCCCGGCACCGCTGGCGTCGAAAAATCCAGACGGCCTTCGGCGCCCGCCAGCACGCGGGTCAGCACCGCCGCCCCGATTGCCGCCGCCTGCTGGCCGTGCAGCGCCTTGTCCTTTTTGTAAGCCGCCTTGATTTCGGTGAGAATCTCCTCGGTCGTCTCGACCCCGAAATCCGCCGAGTAGAGCGCCTCCTCCAGCGTCTCCAACGAGGAGGCATCGATCGGCTTCTGCCCGAAGATCGCCGCCGTCTTGGTCGCGATCGCCGCAACCGTCTTCGAGAAGCCGTCCTTAAATTTTTTGAAGAGACCGAACATTAGGGCGCAGGCACGCGGGGGCCGCGGAATACTTCACTCCACCTTGCGCGCATCACGCCCCAGCTGGCCCATGAAGCGGTCGAGAATCCCGTTGATGAAGCGCTTGGAGTCAGCGTTGGAAAACAGCTTCGAGAGATCGATGGCCTCGTTAATCGAAACGATCGGCGGGATGTCCTTCCGGAAGGACATCTCGAACATCGCGAGTCGCAGAATCGCCAGGTCGATCTTGGCGATGCGGTCGAACTCCCAGTTCTGGGCCAGCGCCTTGATTTGCGCGTCGATCTGTTCGTAGTTCAGAATCACACCTTGGATCAGTTCCTCGCCGAAGGCGTAGTGCTCGCGTGGCTCCGGGCAGCCCTCGAGAAAAATCCGCAGATCCTCCGAGAGATTCTTGGGCTCGTTCATGCTCCACGCATAAAGAAATTGGAGGGCGGCGACGCGCCCGTCGCGCCGTTGGGCAAACTGGGTCTTGCTCATCGTGAAAATCTCCGGCGCAGCGCCGCCATCTCCAACGCCGCTGCGGCAAACTCGCCGCCGCGGTTGATCCGACCCGCGCAGCGCGCCTTGGCCTGGGCCAGGCTGTTAACCACGATCACGCCGTTGATTGCGGGGACCCGCGTATCCAGCGCCACGCGTTGCAGGGCGTGTGAAACGCTGTTGCCGACCATTTCGTGATGGTTGGTATCACCGGCAATCAAGATCCCCAGCCCGATCACGCAGTGGTGGTCGCCGGTGGCCGCAAGTGCTTGTGCAGCCCAAGGCACCTCGTGCGAACCCGGCACCCGCACCACCGCGATGGCGTTTTGCCTCACGCCGGCGGCCCGCAGTGCGCCAACGACTCGCGCCAGCAGGGCGTCAACGAGCGTCTCGTTGAAGCGCGCGGCGGCGATGCCGATGGAAAAATCGGCGCCTCGCGTGACCCGGGAGGATGGAGCTAGACGACTCATGGCAAGTGGCGGACGGGGAGAAACTCTCCGAATCGTCCAATCCGCAATCCGAAACTCCTACACCGGCACCTGCTCCACGATTTCAAGCCCGTAGCCATCGAGGCCCACGACCTTGCGCGCGCTGTTTGAGAGCAGCCGGATTTTTTTTAATCCGAGGGCCGCGAGGATCTGGGCGCCGATCCCGTAGTCTCGAAAACTCATGGGCGGAGGAGCGTCGCCGGGCTTCGCCGTCAGGCTGCGCACCAGCGTATCGTCGGAATTGGCCGGTTGCATATAGAGGACCACCCCGCTCCCGGCCGCCGCCACGGCCGCGAGCGAGCCCGTGAGCAGATGGTGGCCCACCATGCCACGCGCCCGGAAGAGGTCGCTGAGCAGATTCTCGCTGTGCACGCGCACGAGCGTCGGTTCCGGTCCCGGTGTTCCCATCGTGAGCGCGAGGTGATGGCGGCCATCCAGCCGACTACGAAAAACGTGCAGCGTAAATGCGCCAAATTCCGAGGCAAAGGGCTGCGCGGTCACCAGCTCGACCAAGTGGTCGCGGCGGGCCCGGTATTCGATCAACGCCGCGATCGAGATCATCTTCAGGCCGAAGCGCTCCTTGAATTCCACGAGCTGCGGCAGCCGCTGCACCGTGCCATCGTCGTTCACCAGTTCGCACAGCACGCCGATCGGCGCGAGTCCGGCCAGCACGACCAAATCGACCGC
>JBDSGI010000309.1:0-3165 GCA_039919035.1 Opitutaceae bacterium | reverse complement strand
CGCGCTACGATATCTGGTGCGCCGACGAGTGTTTTCTCACCGGCACGGGCGCCGAAGTCATTCCGACGGTGAAGCTCGACGGGCGCGTCATCGGCACCGGCCGGCCGGGTCCAATCACCCAGCGGGTCCTGGAGGCGTTTCGGAAACGCGTGCTCGTCGAAGGCACGCGGATTTGACGCGCTTTTGGTTCACGCCGGGATCGGGGCTCAAGTTTTTCGTAAGCGTCCCGATTGCACCCTTGGCGCGGTGTGCTGTGCCGCGATGGCACGTCCGCCCCCGCCGCATGCTCGCACTTGCCAGCGAGGGGTGCCGTGGCATGTTCCTTGCAGAACCCTTTTCCTTTTCATGGCCAACCCGCTCAAATGCGACCTCTGCTCGAAGCCCGCGACGGTCCACCTCACTCAAATCGTGAACAATAAGGTTCACAAGGTGGACCTCTGCGAAGCGTGCGCCCAGGCCAAGGGTGTCACCGATCCCAGCGGGTTTTCTCTTTCCGACCTCCTGCTTAAGGCTTCGCTCAATCCCGAGCCTGGTTCGGCGTCCGGCATGAAGTGCGAGCAGTGTGGATTCACCCAGAACGATTTTAAGAAGCATGGCCGTTTCGGCTGTCCGGCGTGCTACGATGTCTTCCGCGGCGTCGTCGAGCCGATGCTCGAAAATATGCACAACGGCACCGCCCACACCGGCAAGATCCCGGTCCGTGCGTTGGAGCGCAAGTCGCTCTACGATCGCCTGACCAAACTCGAAATCGACCTCACTGAGGCCATCAAATCCGAGCGTTACGAAGACGCCGCCCGCACCCGCGATGAAATCTCCCAAGTCAAACAAGCGTTCGAGCAAAACCCCGGGCGCTAAGGCCATGACCATTTCCTCGCTGCTCGAAACACCGTCGGAGCTCACGGATTCCGCGAGCAGCAAGACCGCGATCGTCCTCATGACGCGTGTGCGGCTCGCCCGTAATCTGGCCGGGCATCCGTTTCCCGGCTGGGCCAAGGCCGCACAGCGCACCGAGGTGTTTGCCACCTGTCGGGCTGCCGTTGCGGCCACGTCGCCGATGAAGCGCGCGTGCAGTGTCGCCATCAACGAACTGAGCGACCTTGAGCGCCAGATTCTCGTTGAGCGCCACCTGATCAGCCGCGAACTCAGCGGCGCCAAGTCGGGCGCGGGCGTGGTCATCAGCAAGGACCAGGCGTTTTCCGTGATGCTCAATGAGGAGGACCACCTCCGCATCCAAGTCTTGCGCGCTGGCTTCACTCTTAAGAAGGCCTGGAGCACGATCAACGAGCTCGATTCGGCGCTGGAGGACCAGCTCGATTTCGCGTTTTCGCCGACGCTCGGCTACCTCACGGCCTGCCCGACCAACCTCGGCACCGGCATGCGCGCCTCGGCGATGATGCATCTGCCTGCCCTCGTGATCTCGAACCAGATGGAGAAGGTCGTGCGCGCGGTGAACCAGCTCGGCATCGTGGTGCGCGGACTGTTCGGCGAAGGCTCCGATGCCAGCGGGAGCATTTTCCAGATCTCGAATCAGACCACGCTCGGCGAATCCGAGGAGGACATCATCAAGCGCCTCGGCTCCGTGCTCCAGTCGATCGTCGAGCACGAGCTCAACGCCCGCGCGAAACTCCTCGAAGCTGATCCCGGCAAGCTGCTCGACAAGGTGGGGCGCGCCTACGGCATCTTGCAAAACTGCCACCTCCTCAGCTCCGGCGAGGCGATGAACCTGCTTTCGCTCATTCGCCTTGGCGTGGATCTCGGGGCCTTCCCCGACGGCAACCGCTCCGTGATTGATCGTCTCTTCATCGAGGCGCAGCCCGGTCATCTGCAGCACGCGCAGAAAGGCGAGTTTGAGCCCGGCCAGCGGGATGTGTTGCGCGCCGCGCGGCTGAGGTCGGAGTTTGCCAATTTCACGCGACCGGATTTCAATTTCCACCAGAACGACAAGAACTGAGACTCTCCTCTCCTTAACCCTCCTACACGATGTCCCAGGAACCGATGAACAATTTCACCCCCCGCGCGCAGCAGGTGCTCGCGCTGGCCCGCAAGGAAGCCGATCGCTTTCACCACAACTACGTCGGCACCGAGCACATCCTCCTCGGCCTGATCAAGCTTGGGCAGGGCGTGGCCGTGAGCGTGCTCCAGAAGATGGGCCTCGATCTCGAGACGGTGCGCAACGCCGTCGAGAAGCAGGTCGGCACGGGCCAGGAGACGAAGACGCAGAACAGCATTCCCTATACGCCGCGGGTGAAGAAGGTGCTCGCGCTCGCGGGCAAGGAAGCAAAGACGCTCAATCATTCCTACGTCGGCACGGAGCATATTCTCCTCGGGCTGCTCCGCGAGGGCGAGGGTGTCGCCGCTCGCGTTTTGAAGTCGCTCGACATCGACATTGAGCGCACGCGCAACGAAATTCTCCGCGAGCTCGATCCGCAGTTCTCGTCCGGCCAACCCGGCGGCGAGGGCGGCGGCGAGGAAGCGGCCGCTGGCAATCCGCAGCGCGCGTCCGGGCAGTCCGAGGACAAGAAGGAAGTGAAGACTCCCGCCCTGAAGGCTTTCGGCCGAGACCTCACCGAATTGGCGCGCAAGAGCGACATGGACCCGGTGGTTGGCCGGAAAAATGAAATTCGCCGCGTCATCCAGATTCTCTGCCGTCGCACGAAGAACAACCCTGTCCTCATCGGCGAGGCCGGCGTGGGCAAGACCGCGATCGTCGAGGGCCTCGCCCAGGAAATCGCGAGCGGCAACGTGCCCGAAATCTTGCTCGATAAGAAAGTCATCACCCTCGATCTTGCGCTTATGGTCGCCGGCACGAAATACCGCGGCCAGTTCGAGGAGCGCATCAAGGCGGTGATGGATGAGATCAAGCGGGCGAAGAACATCATCATCTTCATCGACGAGATGCACACCATCGTCGGCGCCGGCGCCGCCGAGGGCGCCATGGACGCGTCGAATATCTTCAAGCCCGCGCTCTCGCGCGGTGAGTTGCAGTGCATCGGCGCGACCACGCTGACCGAGTATCGCAAATACATCGAAAAGGACTCCGCCCTTGATCGCCGCTTCCAATCGGTGAAGGTCGAGGCGCCCTCGGTCGAGGACACCGTGCTCATCCTCAAGGGCATTCGCAGCAAGTATGAGGATCACCACAAGGCGACCTTCAGCGACAAATCG
>JBDSGI010000308.1:0-7964 GCA_039919035.1 Opitutaceae bacterium | reverse complement strand
GACCGTCGCCTCACATTCCACATCATAGAAGTCGGCGACCTTGTTCATCATGCCGTCGACATTACCGGTGGCCTCGCCGGCCTTGACCATGTGCTTCATCATTGGCGGAAAGAATTCCGTCGCCGCGAGCACTTCCGACACCTGGCCGCCTTGGCTCACGTGCTTGGCAATCTCCTCGCAAGCATCCTCGATCTGCACCTTGCCGCTGGCGGCAGAAACGATCTCAAGCGTGCGCAGAATCGGCACGCCGGAACGAATCAGCGTCGCGTAGGTGCGGCAGAAACGGGAAAGCGCGATTTTGTGGATCAGATTGCCGAAGATCGGGGCGCGCACGAGGAAGTTATCCCGCACACGGCGGCCATTGGGCGTTGCCGTAAATTTTTTGAGCCCCCACCACGCACCGTAGGCGGCGATGCCGATCGCCCACCAATAGCCCTTCATGAAGTCAGAGACGTTAATCAGGAACTGCGTTGGCGCCGGCAGCTTGGCCCCGAAGTCGGCGAACATCGCGGCGAAAACAGGGATGACGAAAATGAGCAGCACGTTGACCAGCGCGATCGCCAGGCCGATGACCGCGATCGGGTAAGTCATGGCCGACTTCACCTTTTTGGTGAGCTTGACCGTCGACTCGAAATAACCGGCCACCTTGCCGAGAATCTCGGCGAGCCCGCCGCTCGCCTCGCCGGCCTCGACCATGGAGACGAACAGCGTGTTGAACGAATTCGGAAATTTCCGGACGGCGGATGAGAACGAATTACCCTGCGAGATGTCGGCGCGAACGTCCCGGATCACGATGCGGAAGCACGCATCCTCCGTCTGGTCCTGCAACGCCTCCAAGCATTGCACCAAGGGCAACCCGGCGGCGAGCAAGGAGGCAAGCTGCTGGGTGAATAGCGCGAGCTCACCCATGGGCAGCCGGTATTTCTTGGACTTTTTCTCCAATGATTTTTGCTTCGCGAGCGCCTGCGCGGCTTTCACATTCGCAGGCTTCTTCGCCGGGGTGCCGCGAAGACCATGGGCGGGAAGAGATGCGGCCGAAGATAGAAGTGCCATATATCCGATAGAACGGCACCACGGCGCTACCGGCAATAGCCACCAGGGTAAGAGAGCGGTGAAAATCCGACGGGAACGCGGCGTAGCCGTCGTGGGTTTGCCCGCTGCGGGCTTGACCGAGCCGTCACGACCGTGAAGCTCCTCACTGCGCCTTGCGGGCGTAGTTTAGTGGTAAAACTCCAGTTTTCCAAACTGGCCTCGAGGGTTCGATTCCCTCCGCCCGCTCCATCCACCCCACGGGTTCTCGGCCCACCGACGAACCCTCACACCGGTGGACCGCGCCGTGCAGGGCGAACATCAAGAAAACTTCCACGGCCAACTTACACATCCGTCGAGATCGCGGAAGAGGGCGAAGTCGGGCTTTCCTTTCAGCACAAAGGGCAGCACCTCGACTTCGGCGGGCAAAAGCGCTCGCGCGGCGCGCCAGCTCCGGCCGCTCACACAGACATCGTCGACGAGGAGCACCCGCCGCCACGTGCCGAGATCGGGCACGGCGGAGAGCAGTTTCGGCTCGGCGAAGCGCGGCTCGTTCGCCTCGTCGCGGTAATTAAGCGCGATTACTTTCAGCTCTACCCCGAGGTGCTGGGCCACCAGCGCCGCCGGAACGACGCCCCCCGAGGCGATGCCGACGACCCCTTCAATTCCGGTGGGAAAAGTCCACGCCCGCAGCCGCTGGGAGATATCAGTGAAGGCAAGCGGAGTCATGCGGTGAGAGAAGTTGCCTCTCCCCCGCCCCGCCGGCAATGACACTCTCCCGCGTGAACCTCGTCCTCTTCGAACCAGCCGAAATTGATCGTCCGCTGTCGCGCACCGATCGCCGGGCCATCCACATCCTCGACGTGCTGCGGCGCAAAGTCGGCGACACCTTCGATGCCGGCGCGGTCAATGGCCCGCGCGGCAAAGCCACGTTGGTCGCGGTCGATGCCGCCGCGCTCATGCTTTCGTTCGCCGCGGAAAGCGCACCGCCCGGCGCCGAGCCCATCACGCTCCTCGCCGGACTGCCTCGCCCGCAGACCGCGCGCGATATACTACGCGACGCCACGACGCTTGGTGTGGGCGCGATTCATTTTGTGCGCACCGAAAAAGGCGACGTGAACTACGCGCGAAGCTCACTTTGGTCATCCGGGGAGTGGCGTCGTCACGCCCTCGTCGGAGCCGAGCAGGCCTTCTCCACTCACGTGCCCGCGATCACGCACGGGCTCAGTCTGGCCGACGCCGTCGCCACCTTGCCGCCGGGCGGCACTCGCCTCGCGCTCGACAACTACCAATCCCCTGCCCCGCTGGGCCAACATGCTTTTCGCAACCGGGCTTCGGTCGCGCTCGCCGTCGGCGGCGAGCGGGGTTGGTCAGACGCCGAACGCGATCTACTTCGCCGCGAAGGCTTCTCGCTTGTTCACCTCGGCGCGCGCGTGCTGCGCACCGAGACGGCCTGCACGGCCGCGATTGCAATCATTCGGGCGCAGCTGGGTCTGCCGTAGCGATGGTGTCCGCGCGGCGGAAAAAGCCCGCCGTCGGTTGGCGCGCGCCCTTGCCGAGGCGTTTGCGCAACTCCCATCCCTCCGGCGCGAGTTCGATCTCGCCGGGATATTCAAACACTACGAGCGCGTCTGGGTTGGGGACGAGCAACTCGGCGAGCCGCGCAAAGAGCGCCGGCGCGATTTCCGGGATAATTTCCCACGGCGGATCGACGAAAACCAAATCTGGCACGGCGCCTCCGCCGGCCGGCGCGTGCCGCGCATCGGCCTGCACTACGGCGAGATCGCGCGGTTCTCGGCCGAGGCTCTTGCAAACCGCCTCGATGTTTTTCCGCACGCAGGCAGCGGCCTTCGGGCTCTGTTCCACGAACACGCCCCCGGCCGCACCTCGGCTCAGCGCTTCCAGCCCATAGGCGCCACTGCCAGCGAACAAGTCGAGGAAACGTGCTCCCACGATCCGCGCCCCGAGGCTGGAAAAAACTCCCTGCCGCATCCCATCCGTCGCCGGCCGCGTCAGCGTGCCCTTCGGCACGGTGAGCGTGATGCCGCGAGCCGCGCCACCGCTTATGCGCATGGCGGCCGCAGTTGCGGGCGGAATAAAACAAGATTCATAGAAAGCCACGCGATGACACCGCCGCTCTCCGATCACTTCAACGGGAAAACTTTTTTTCAACCTCATCACGCCCACGCGGGCGGCCTGCGCAGATTCTGGCGCTGGAAGTTCACCTCCAAACCCAAGCCGTGGCCCGCGAACATCACGCTGGAACCGCGTTGGCGCCCGCAACCGTGGAGCGCTGCGCAAGTCATCGCCACGTGGATCGGCCACGCGACCTTTCTGATCGAATCACCGCGCCTTAACCTGCTGCTCGATCCGGTTTTCTCCGAGCGCGTGAGTCCGGTCCGCTGGGCGGGGCCCCGGCGCGTGCACCCGCCCGGCATCGCCCTTGGGGATCTACCCCGGATTGATGCGGTGCTGCTCAGCCACGACCACTATGATCACTGCGACACGGCCTCGCTCAGTGCACTCGCCGCGCGTCATGACCCCGTATTTGTGGCGCCTTTGCGGCACCGCGCCCTGCTGACATCGCTCGGGGCGCGCCGGATCGTCGAGCTCGATTGGTGGGAGCGGCACGCATTCAACGAGCACAGCTCGGTCGTCCTCACGCCGTCGCAGCACTGGAGCAACCGCCTCGGCACGCCGCGCAATCACCGGCTGTGGGGCGGATTTTACCTGAACCTCGGCGCGCGCCGGGTGTGGTTTGTCGGCGACACGGGCTACGACGCGGATATCTTCCGCGCCGTGCGCCGGCGTTGCGGCCCGCCCGACCTCGCGCTGGTGCCAATCGGCGCCTATGAGCCGCGTTGGTTTATGGCGCCGATGCACGTCAATCCCGCTGAGGCGGTGGATCTGCATCGGGTCGTTGCCGCGCGGGTGAGCATCGGCATGCACTGGGGCACGTTTCAACTCACCGACGAGGGCCGCGACGATCCCGTTGAAGCGCTGGTCGCAGCCCGTGCCGCCGCCGGCCTATCGGAGGAGGAATTTCGCGTCGTAGCTCCGGGCGGCGGCATCGCAATTTGAACGGCCCGGGCGATCAGTCCCTGATCGCACATGAAATGGAACTCTTTTCCTCTTCCGTAGTTCAGAGACCGCCGACATAGCCATTGCACCATCAAACTTCCCTTCCACTCTCTTCGATTCGCACCCGGCGAGTCCGCCTAGTGCTTTTCAATGTTTAATCCGATCGCGACTCTGCGGCGAACGCTCGCCTTGCTCGGCCTTGCGGCCGGGGTGGGATTCGTGCGCGCCCAGCCCGCGGAACACGAGAAAAACGTGTGGCCGTTTAGGGTGACCCACCGCGATTCCGCCGATCAGAAAACCTCTTGGACGGGAGCCGGACCTTTTCTTTTCCGGAAGCCAGCGACCGAGCCCGACGGCGGCACGGCCAGCGGTTTCCGCCCCTTCTGGGTCCAGCAGCGCAACGCGAAGGGCGAGTTTCGCGCCGGATATTTTCTTTATCCGCTCCTCAGCTATCGGGTTGATGAAACGACCTTCCATTGGAGCTTTTTCGAACTGATTCGCCGGTGGGGGCGCCGGGCCGGCGCGCCCGCCCGGGTCAGCCCTTTCGAGCAGGGCGACGAGTTCGAGGTGTTTCCCTTTTGGTTTTCGCGGACCGCGGGCGATCCGGAGATGAGCTATCGGGCGCTCTTTCCCATCGCAGGCACGGTGAAAAACAAACTCACCTTCGAGCGGCTCTCGTGGATTTTGTTTCCGCTCTACGTCGAAAACGAGAAGCGTGGCGCCACCACGTCCTACGTGCTCTGGCCGGTTTTCCGGCGCACGCATGGGACGATGCAGGGCTGGGGCGTCTGGCCACTCTACACCTATTCCGAGCGGCCGGGGGTGTCGCGGCACCAGAGTTACCTCTGGCCGCTCGGCTTCAATTCGACTCGCCAGCCCCCGTTCGACGCGCCCGCCGGCACGCCGCCGCGGCGCGATGTCGGCGTTCTCCCCTTCTATACCCGCAGCACGGGGCCGGGCTTTATCAACGAAGACTTTCTCTGGCCGTTCTTCGGCTACACCGCTCGCTCGCAACCGAAGGTTTACCACGAGACCCGCTATCTCTGGCCGCTGTTCATGCAGGGTCGCGGCGACGATCACTACGTCAACCGCTGGGCGCCGTTCTACTCCCACTCGATCAAGAAGGGCTATGACAAGACCTGGCTCATGTGGCCGCTGCTCCGCTCGGCCGAGTGGACCGACGGAAGCGTCACGCGCGAGCGCACCCAGTTCCTTTATTTTCTTTACTGGAACGAGCAGCAGCGCCGCACCATCCGGCCCGAAGCCGGCACCGCCTCGCTCACCCATCTTTGGCCTCTGTTCAGCAAGTGGGACAACGGTGCGGGCCGCCGCCAATGGCAGTTATTCAGCCCGCTTGAGGTGTTTTTCCCGGGCAACGAAAAGGTCCGGCTCGCTTGGTCACCCTTCTTCTCGATCGCGCGCCACGACCAACGCGGCCCGGGCGATCGTCGGACCTCGCTGCTGTGGAATGCAGTCACTTGGGAAAAAAGCAGCGCGGGCGAACGCAGCGAATTCCACCTCGGCCCGCTGCTCAGCGTCACCCGCCAGGCCGCCGACCGGCGCCTCGCGATCGGCAACGGCTTGTTCGGCTTCCGGCGCACGGCGGAAAAAGGCTGGCGCGTGTTCTGGTTAGATTTTTCCGCAAAACCCGCTACTGCTTCCTCCCCGTCCCCGTGACATGAAACAACTGATCCGCATTCTTGAAGGCATCGGCAGCACGCTCCAGCTCTTGGTGCGCAGCCTGTCCTATGTGCCCAGCCTGCCGCGGCAGTTCGGCCGTTTCATCGAACAGTGCTATCTCGTCGGTTACACCACGCTGCCGATTGTCGCCATCCTCAGTTTTTTTATCGGCAGCGTGCTCGCGCTCCAGGCCGGCTACTCGATGCAGAATTTCGGCGCCAAGCAGCTGATCGGCGCGCTGGTGGGCCTGTCAATGGCGCGTGAGCTTGGGCCGGTGATGGTCGCAATTCTCCTCGCCGGGCGCGTCGGATCCGCCGTCGCGGCCGAGCTCGCTTCCATGAAAGTTTATCAGGAGATCGACGCCTTGGTGACAATGAACATCCCGCCCGCCCGCATGCTGGTGCTCCCGCGCCTCGCGGCGGTGATCGTCATGATGCCGGTGCTCGCCATCATCGCCAACCTCGTGGGCTGGTTTGGCGGCGCGATCATCTGCAATTCCACCAGTTTCATCGGCATCGAACCCGCCACGTATTTCGCGACCATGCGCCAGAACATGGAGTTCCAAGACGTGCTCAACGGGCTCATCAAGGCCGAGATCTTCGGTTTCGCGATTGTGCTCGTCTGCTGCAACATCGGCCTCAACACCCGCGGCGGCCCGCGCGAGATCGGCGCCTCGGTCACCAAGGCGGTCGTCACGTCGCTGATTCTAATTCTGGTGCTCGACTACTTCGTCACCAAAGCCCTCCTCTGACGATGCCGACCGCCGAATCCAATCTCACCCGCAGCCCCTTTTCTGAGGACGGAAAGCCCGCCGTCGGCGTCACGGTCGAAGGGCTCTCAAAGAGCTTCGGCACCTTCGAGGTGTTGAAAAACATCTCCTTCAAGGTGGAGCCCGGCGAAATCTTCGTGCTCATGGGGCCCAGCGGCTCCGGCAAAAGCGTGCTCCTAAAACACATCGTCGGGCTCGAATTACCGACCTCCGGCGGCGTCACCGTCGACGGCCGTGACGCCGCCGCCGAGGAGACGCGCGAGCACGTGCGCATGGCCCTCGTCTTCCAGGCGGGCGCGCTCTTCAACTCGATGTCGGTCTACGACAATCTCGCGCTCTTCCCGCGCGAGCACCGGATCGGCGACGAAGCAGGCATTCGCGAGAAGGTCATGCGCGCCCTGCAAATCCTCTCGCTGGAGAACGCCGCCGAGAAATTCCCCTCCGAACTTTCCGATGGCATGAAGAAACGCGTCGCCATCGCCCGCGCGCTCGTGATGGAGCCGCAACTCATGCTTTACGATGAACCCACCAGCGAACTCGACCCGGTGATGTCCGCCACCATCAGCGAGATCATCGCCACGCTAAGAGAGGAGTATCATGTGACCTCGATTGTTGTCTCACATGATCGCTCGCTCGCGCTCAGCATCGCCGATCGCGTGGCCATATTGATGGGCGGCAACCTAATCACGCTCGGCACGCCCGACGACCTGCGCGCCACCAAAGATCCGCGCGTGGAAGAATTCCTCAACCCGAAGATCGATCTCAAGAATCCCCGTTTTAAAAAACTGGAGACCTAAGCCATGAATAACCTACAGCAAACCGCCCGCGTCGGCCTCTTCTTTCTGCTCGGCCTCGCCCTCACGTGGGTGACCTTCGAAACCCTCAGCGGCGGTAAGATCCTCAAGCGCGAGGGCTATCTGATCGTCGCCGGCTTCGACAGTTTGAAGGAGCTCAAGGAAGGGGACGAAGTGCGTATGGCCGGTGTCCGAATCGGTGATGTCAAAGCCGCCCGCCTTGCCGGCCGCCGCGCCGAAGCCATTCTGCGTATCTCGCCCGAGGTCGCGATCAAGGACGACGCCATCGCCATGATCGCCTCGGCCGGCCTGATCGGAACCAACTACGTAACCATCGATCTCGGCACCGCCACCGCCGCCGACCTCGTGCCGTCCGAGCGCGCCCATTCGTCCCACACTTGGCTCGAGCGTCTGCTGCCGTTCTTGCAGAAGGACCCCGTGCCGCTGGCCGAGATCAAGACCAAGTCCGCCCCCGACCTGAACAGCATCATGACCCAGATCGGCTCGCTCGGCGAAAAGCTCGAGGGCGCGCTCGGCGGTCTCGGCAAAGCCTTTGCCGGCGACGACAAGAATCCCGGCCTCCTGCAAAAAATCGACACCCTCGTCACCGA
>JBDSGI010000307.1:0-4112 GCA_039919035.1 Opitutaceae bacterium | reverse complement strand
TCAGGCCCTGTAGTCGCTAATACCCCACATGTTTAATCCCGATTGGCGCGCGTTGCCCCGGTGGCGCGGCCTCGTTCTGTTTGGGATTGGGGCGGTGCGGTCAGGGTCGGAGTCATTGGCTCCGGCGATACGCGGCCAACTTTGTTTCTCCTCCGAAAACCCATGCCCCCAATCCAACCGCTACCTGCGGTGCGGCGCCACGGCGTTGCACTTATTGTCGGCGTCGCCATCGCGACGCTGACTCAAGCTCAGACCGCGCCTCCCGCTTCACCGGGCACCGCCAAACCCGCCACTGAAGAGGCCGTGCTGCTGACGCCTTTCCAAGTCAGCACCGACAAGGATCGCGGGTATTTCGGCGGCAGCACGCTGGCCGGAGGTCGCGCCGATACGCCGCTGAAGATCACGCCGGCCTCAATTTCGGTGATGACGAAAGAGTTCCTCGAGGATTTCGATCTCTCCGATATGAATCAGGCGCTGTCCTGGACAGTGGGCGCGGATGCCCCGACTTCCGGCGATGCGGGGGCCTTTGGCGGCAATCGCTTTCAGACGAGTTTCCGCGGCGTCGATGGCAACGGCAATTTCCCGGTGCGCAACGGCTCGATCAACTATTACGTGTCGGACAGCTATAATTCGGAGCGCTACGATTTTTCCCGCGGCCCGAATGCGGCGCTGTTTGGCGACGGTGGCCCCGGCGGTCTGCAGGGCAGCACGAGCAAACAAGCCCGCCTCAACAGCAAGTTCACCAGCACCAGTGCCCGGGTGGACAGTTTTGGCGGCTATCGCACGACATTGGACACCAACTACGGGGTGGGCCAAGTGGCGTTGCGGCTCAACCTCCTGCGGCAGGACATCAAGACGATTCAAGACGGGACCAGCAGCAAGCAGAACGGCCTGACGGTCGCGCTCACCTACAAGATATCCGACAACACCCAGTTTCGCGCGGAGGTGCAGCGGGACGGCGAATCGAATGTCGCCTATCGCCGGCTCTACAATGAGCAGGCTTCCCGGTGGAATCGCACGACGGTCAACGAAAACAACACCGCGATCTCCAGTCCCAACGATTCCGGCCTCGGGCAGATCAGCGCCACGAACGACTATCAGGTGTGGAATTTCGGCACGAACAGCCTGATCAACTACAAGGGATTCCAATACCAGTCGCTCGGCTTGGGCTACCAGATCCCGTGGGTCGGTCGCGCCGACCTCCCGAACTTCAAGCCCGGCATCGGCAAGACTTATGCCCTCGGGCCGGCCGACACGATCATCGACCGCGATTTTAACTATCAGGCGTTCACCCTCGATCACCGCGTCAACGCCAACCTGTATGTCCAGTTCGGCATCGTGAAGAATGACGGCGATCCCTACTATGAGAATTCCGAGAATCCGCCCGGCGATTATCGCATCGATGTGAACAAGCTGCTGCCCGGCGGCGCGCCGAACCCAAATTTCGGCAAAGCGTATGCCGACTTCACCCAAGGCTACCAATACCAGCAGGACCGGGTCCGCGAATATAAGTTTGCCGGCACCTACAAATTCGCCGCGCCGAAGTTCTTCGATCTGAAGCAGCGCTTTAGCCTGAACGCCGGGTGGCGGCGGACGACTTTCGAAGCCCTGAATCAGGCCTGGCGCTGGTCCAACAATCCGGCGTCGCCGCTCAACACGGCCTTGCCCACCGGCCCCTCCTATACCGGGACGTTCGAACCGCTCAATGGCACGCTGAATTCACTCCGCTATCGGGTCTATTGGGATCAACCTCGTCCGAGGATGGCGGCGGTGACGCCTCCGCCCGAGAGCAACGGCGTCAAGTGGGCGCTGGTCCAGACGGGGGGCAACATCAACCAGCGCACGATCACTTACGGCCAAATCGTGTCGCAGACGACGTTCTGGGACGAGCGCCTGGCTCTGACGGGCAGTTTCCGGCGCGACAAGGTCGAGGGGAATTTCCGGAACCGCGTCGGAGCCGATCCGGTCACTCTGAAGAACATCGTCGGGTTTCAAGAAGCCGACGGTCTCTTCTACCCGGGGCACATTCGTGTCCGCACCATCTACCAAAACAGCCCGAGCGCCGGCCTCGTGACCTATCCGTTCAAGGGCATGGGCCGCTTCCTCGCCCCGCTCGGTTTTGTGGCGAACTATTCCTCGAACTTCGCGCAGATTGCCAATAGCAACATTCCTCTGATCACCGGCGAGAACCCTGCGCTCACTCACGCCAAAACCAAAGATTTGGGTCTGCGCTATGCGGTGGGCGATGGCGTCGCCTACGTCACGCTCAGCCACTATAAAACGACGCAGGAGAACCAACTCAGCACGTGGGGCACCCAGGGAGATTTTCGGAATCTCTACTCCAACCTTGGTTACACCGATACGCTCTACACCGGCCCCACGGGATTCAACTACCAGGACCAGAATTCCCGCAAGCTGGAGGGCTGGGAGGCGGAGGTGACCGCCAATCCCTCGCGAAATCTGACCCTCACGGCCAACTACTCGCATCCGATCGTCTATACGATTACCGAGAGCTTTCATCGCCGGGCATTTTACGCCGCGCACCTCAAGGAGTATGAGGCGGGGCGGGATGCCCAGCCGGGCCAAAGCGTAAACGGCAAGACGATCATCGACCCGAATGTGATCCGGCAGGCGATGCTCAACATCGAAAACAGTTTCAACGGCGCGAATCCCGGCACGCTGGGGAACGGACTGGAACGCCACCGCGTGAACCTCGCGGGCTCCTATCGTTTCACCGATGGTGTCCTCAAAGGCTTGGGCCTCAATGGGGGCTTCAATTACCGCGCGCACAAGAAAGTCGGCAGTAGGGACGCCCGCATCAAGTTTCAGGTTCCTGGCACCAGCAGCCCCACCCCATAGCAAAGCTTGGAGGCGGCGTATGATTACCTCTGGGTGCAATCCACCTTCACGGCCGTGGCCGGGGCCAACTACACCCACCGTTTCGGCCGGTATACGGCCCGTTTTCAAATCAACATCACGAATCTGCTGAATGACGAAAAACCGCTGTGGAACAGCTACAGCGTCATCCCGGCGGGCCTGCTCCAGAATCTGCCGAATGCCCAAACGAACAACGGCAACGCGCTCACGGTGGCGGGGGGCAATCCCCGTATGCAGGTGCGGAGCGGCTTCAGCCAGAACGAACCGCGCAAGATCAGCCTGACCACGACGCTCAGCTTCTGAGCAGGTAAGCTGGACGAGACGAAAGCGGCCGCGTCATGCGGCCGCTTGCTTTTTTCTCGCCGCGAGGGGGCGGCTTGGGCGCATGATGCGGCCGGTCAAAATCTCTCCCGGCATGAAAAAAATCCTCACCCTGTTTCTCTGCCTATTCGCGGGCGCGTTCGCCCAGGAGCAAATCCTCGACCTCGGCCCGCGCGGGAAGGTCACGCTCTTCCTCCTCGGCGATTGGAAGCCCGTCGTGATTAACATGGCCGGCCAATACGAGGTCACCTTCACGCCGCGCAAGGAATCGATCAACGCGTCGTGCTCGATCAAGGTGAGCTTCCCCGACGTGGATCGCTACGACACCAAGGCGCGGCTCAAGCTGCGCGTCGAGGCCGACGGGGCGGCGTATGCGGAGCAGTCCGTCGAGGGCAAGGCCTACGGCCGCGAGTTCTCCCTCGGCGCGGGCTACGGCTTCTACTGCAATTTCACCGACGCCAATTTGCGCGGCAACAAACCCGCTCCGCCCGGCGAATTCAAAGTCGTCACTGCCGGCAAGATCCGCCTCGCGCCGGATGTGCTCCTCGAAGTGTTCTTCGGCGCGGACAGCTTCAAGGACGAGGCTTATCAGCAACTCCTCGGCGCGATCGAGGGCATGGAATTCAAACCCGGTCGCGGCCGCTAGCGGACCTCAGCCGAGGACGGTGAGCGTGATCCCGATCACGACTCCGATCACGGCGGGGAGTTTTTTCCGGCCGTTGATCTCGCCGAAGAAGAACAGCCCGCCGGCAAAAGCCACGAGGATGCTGCCGCGCCGCAGGCTCGCGACGAGAGAGACTAGCGCCTCCGGATCGCGCAGCGCGGAGAAATAGATGAAGTCGGCGATGAGCAACGCGACCGACACCATCGGGACGCTCCAGCGCCATTGGAAAGTGTGGCGCGGCCACCAGCGC
>JBDSGI010000306.1:0-6585 GCA_039919035.1 Opitutaceae bacterium | reverse complement strand
GCTCGGACCCGGCGCGGACGGTGCCTTGTTTACCCTGCGAGATCTCCCCGCCGGTCCGGCCAGAGTGCAGACGTGGTTCTTCGACGGGAGTAACCGGGCATTGGGCGGTGCGTACTACATCTACGTGGAGCATAACTGACCATCGGCTCGACGGAAAAATTCCAGCCGGCACCCTGCGCGGTCGGGTCCCACTTCGCTTGCGCCGCACCATTTACTTCCACTGTCCCCGTTTTTTTCCTCTCTTCCTTCTCCCGGAAAGCTCAATCCCTCGCTGCCTCCAACCTCCCTTTTCGTTATGAAACTCCGGTTGTTCCCGTTCACCCTGCTCCTCGTTGCCGTTTCCGTCCGCGCGCAGACGCCGTCTGTGCGACCGGGAGAAGTCTCACCGATCGCGGAACCGCGGGTGGATGAGGCCGCCCCCGGCCCGGCGAAAGCTTTTGGGAAGCGCGGTTCCGCCAAGGGCGGAGCGACAAGCGGACAGGGGACCGTCGCGCCCACCGACATCCCGCCGAAAAACGCTCCGCACGCCTTCGCCGACGAACCAACCCCGGCCACCACCGCGCGCTCACAGGCCGTCGCACCGCCCGCTGCCGGCGAGCGAATCGTCTTCATCGGCAACGGCCTCGCCGAGCGCGATGTTTACTATAGTCGCATGGAGACCGAACTGCACCTGCGCTTCCCCGACCGCGGACTCGTCGTGCGCAACATGGGCCGCTCGGGCGACACGCCCGGCTTCCGACCGCACGCAGCGCGCATCTCGCAGTGGGCGTTTCCCGGCGCGGAAAAATTTCACCCCGAACTCGCGATGCATCTGGGCAAGGGACTTTTCCCCACGCCCGATCAGTGGCTCACACACCTGAAGGCGGACACCATCGTCGCGTTTTTCGGCCTCAACGAATCCTTCGACGGCCCGGCGCGCGTCGCCAACTTCGAGGCGGAGCTGACGGCGTTTGTGCAGCACACGCTCAGCAAAGCCTACAACGGCGCGACTGCGCCGCGCCTCGTGCTCGTCTCCCCGATCGCGTTTGAAAACCTCTCCGCCACGCGCGACCTGCCGAACGGCATGAAGGAAAATGCGAACCTCGCGCTCTACACCGCCGCGATGGCACGCGTCGCCCGTGACGACGGCCTCACCTTCATCAATCTCTTCAATGCGACGCAGGCTCGCTACGCGGCGTCGAAGCTGCCGTTTACCATCAACGGCATTTCGCCCACCTCCGCCGCCTACGGCGAGATCGGCGTCTGGCTCGCCGAGGGACTCTTCGGCCCGGGCGTGCGTCTGTCGCAGGCGGACTCCGCGAAGCTTCACGCCGCCGTGCGCGAGAAAGACTGGCTCTGGAACAACGACTACAACCTCGTCAACGGCGTCCACACCTATGGCCAGCGCTACGCACCCTACGGCCCCGACAACTATCCCGCGGAGATCAAAAAAACCCGCGAGATGATGGCCGTGCGCGACACCGTCATCCACGATCTCGCGTCCGGACGGAAACGCGAAATCGCAGCCGACGACTCGCAGACCGGCGTCCTGCCCGCAGTGCCGACGAACTTCACGCCCAGTCTGAAAAACGGCAGCACGGAATTCCTCGACGGCAATAAATCCGTTGAGGCGCTCAAAATGGCGAACGGCTACGAGGTTGCGCTCTTCGCCTCGGAGGCGGAATTTCCCGATCTCAAGAATCCGCTCCAGATGTCGTTCGACAATCGCGGCCGCCTCTGGGTCGCCGTTGCGCCATCCTACCCGCACTGGCGCCCCGGCGACCCGATGCCCAACGACAAGCTCCTCATCCTCGAGGACACCGATGGCGATGGCCGAGCCGACAAGCTGACGGTCTTCGCCGATCATCTCCACCTGCCGATGGGTTTCGAACTCGCGCCCGAGGGCGTCTACATCGCGCAAGAGCCCAACCTCTGCCTCCTGATCGACGACGACCACGACGACCACGCCGATCGTATGGAGATTCTCCTGCACGGTTTCGACTCGCACGACACGCATCACGCCATCTCCGCATTTTGCGCCGACGCCTCGGGCGCGATCTACATGGCCGAGGGCCGCTTCCTCCACTCGCAAGTCGAGACACCCTACGGCCCGCGCCGCTGCAACGACGGCGGCATCTGGCGCTTCGATCCGAAGTCCTTCCGTCTCGAGCGCTACTCACAGTCCGATTACAACAATCCCTGGGGCATCTCGTTCAACTATTGGGAACAGTGCTTCATCTCCGACGCCTCCGACGGCGAAAATTGGTGGGGCCTGGCTGTCTCCGCCAAGATGCCCTACGGTATCGAAATTCCCAAGGTGGAGCATTTCGTGCCGAAGCGTTCGCGTCCGACCGCCGGGGCCGAGTTTGTCTCGTCGCGTCATTTCCCGGATGAGCAGCAGGGCGATTTCATGATCTGCAACAGCATCGGCTTCCTCGGCATCAGCCTCGCCAAGGTCTACGAGGACGGCACCGGCTACCTCGGGAAGGCGAACGGCGATCTCATGACCTCGCGCGACGGAAATTTCCGCCCCGTCGATCTTGAGTTCGCGCCCGATGGTTCGCTCTACTTCGTGGACTGGCACAATCCGCTCATCGGCCACATGCAGCACAACGCCCGCGATCCCAACCGCGATCACGACCACGGCCGCATCTACCGCATCACCTATCCCGGCCGCCCGCTTGTGCAATCCGCCAAAATCGCCGGCGCCACGATCCCCGAATTGTTGGAAAATCTGAAACTCCCCGAGTATCGCACGCGCTACCGCACGCGGCGCGAATTGCGCGGCCGTCCCGCCGCCCAGGTGCTGCCCGCCGTGCGCGCATGGGTCGCGAATCTCGACCGCACCGATCCCGCCTACGAGCACCACCTCTGCGAGGCGCTCTGGGCCACGTGGGCGCAAAACCAGCCCGACGCCGGCCTCGTGCAACAGTGCCTCGCCGCCAAGGATCACAACGCCCGCGCCGCCGCCGCGAGCGTCTTAAATTTCGCCCACGACAAAATCCCCAACGCCGTGCAACTCCTCACGCAGGCCGCCCGCGATCCGCACGGCCGCGTGCGCCTCACCGCCGTCGTCGCCGCCTCGTGGCTCGATCACGCCGACGGCGCACGGCTCGCACTCGAAGCGTTGAAACAGCCGCTTGACCGCTGGATGGGCCCGGAGACGGACTACGTGCTCAAGCACACTCTGAAAGACGACATCGTCGCGCTCCAATCCGCCGGCACGCTCGACCTCGCGGACAATCCCACGGCGCGCGGCTACCTCGACGGCACGTTCAAAATTCCGCCGCCCCCAAAAACCGAGCAGGAAAAATCCTACGGCCCCACGCGCACCCTCACGCGCGACGACAAGGACCTCTACGACCTCGGTAAAGACGTTTACTTCCGCGACGCCCATTGCGCGACGTGTCACCAACCGAACGGCCAGGGCCTCGCCGGCATCTATCCGCCGCTCGCGAAGTCCGACTGGCTCGGCGACGACGAACGTCTGATCAAGATTGTCCTGAAGGGCCTCACCGGCCCGATCACGGTCGGCGGGCAGCCCTACGATCCGAGTAAGGGTGTGCCGCCGATGATCGGTTTCGCGCCGCTCCTGCGCGACGCTGAGATTGCCGGTGTGCTCACCTACGTGCGCCAATCCTTCGGCAACGACGGCCCCGCGATCGCCGCCGCCGCCGTCGCCCAAATCCGCGCCGCCACCAAGGACCGCGCGAATTTCTATCCCGTCGAAGAACTGTTGAAGGACCACCCTTTTCCGGTGGCGGAAAAAGGCGATACTCCCACCTCGGTGCCGGCCCCGCGGTGAGCCGCGAAAGCCGCCTGCACGAACCCGGCCACAAGTGCGATTGCAACGGCGACCGGACCCGACGGTTGTGGCTTAATTGATAAAGTAACGCGCACCTTGCCGTCAGGCCTTCGGTGTCATTTCACCTCCCAATCCCCCGGAGTCCGTTCCCGGAATCCGAGCCACCACCCGCATGAAACCTGCCCGACTGTTCCCTACTGCTTCTCTCCTCGTCACTTTGTGCGCCGCCCTTGCCGCCGCCCAGACCGTCCCACCTGCGCCGACACCGCCTGCGGGCGCCGACACGGTGACGCTTTCGCCGTTTGTCGTGAACACCACCGGCGACACCGGCTACGCGGCCACCAGCACGCTTTCGGGCTCCCGCCTGAACACGGAGCTGAAGGACGTTGCCGCCCAGGTCTCGGTCTTTACCCAGGAGCTGTTGAACGACCTCGCCGCGACCAACATCGAGCAGGCTTTTCTCTACTCCTCGAACACTGAGACGTATTTTAACAACTACAGTGTGGACGGCGACTATCCCGGCATCGACGCCGGCACGCGCGTGCGCGGGCTGGGCTCGGCGAGTGCGCTGCGCGGGATGTTCCCGACGTTCTTCCAGACCGACACCTACAATATCGAACGCATCACGCTCTCCAGCGGACCAAACTCCATTTTGTTCGGCCTCGGCAATTCCGCCGGCAGTTTCGACAGCACGCTGAAGCAGGCGAATTTCCGCCGGAAGCGCGGCGACTTCGGCCTTCGCTTTGACAGCTTCGGCTCCAAACGCGAATCGCTCGATGTGAATCAGGTGCTGATCGACAAGAAGCTCGCGGTGCGCCTCGCCGCGCTGAACGACGAGACCAATTTTTTCCGGAAGCCCTCGTTCGATGACAGCCGCCGTCTCTTCGCCACGGTCACCGCCCAGCCGTTTGAAAAGACCGTCGTCCGCGCCTCCGCCGAATGGATCCACCGCAACGCCGCCAAGCCCAGCCTCACGCTGCCCCGCGATCTCGTCACTCCGTGGATCGCCGCCGGCCGGCCGGCTTACGATAATCGGCAGCCGACCTCGGCGACGGCCTCGAACGTCCTCAAGGTCGTGCCGGCCAACCAACGCGGGTTCATCGCCCCGAACAACGACAACCGGGCGCGCTACGTTTACATGTATGGTGCCACTGCCGGCACGCCGGGCCTTTTCCCCACGCAGGGCGACGTGGTCACGATCGGTCCGAATTTCCTGATGCCCCAGACGTTTGACCAAACGTTTCTCTACTCGCTCGACCGCGAGGATCTCGTGCCTTACCGCAAGGTGAACAACACGGGCCGGGCCAACGAGGATCGCCAGCAGGGGCGCGCGGTGAACCTCGAACTTGAGCAGCGCATCACCAAGGATTTTGGCGTGCAGATCGCCTACGCCCGGGAGGATTCATTTCTGCGCAGCGGCGGTTTCAGCGGCGGCGGCACCAACCAATTTGGCAGCTCCGGCACGGGGCAGGCCGAGGTCTTCGCCGACGCCAACCAATACATCCGCACCGCCAATCTCGTCCTCATCAACAACGCGCAGCTCAACCCCAATTTCGGCAAACTTTATTTGGATCAGTCCCCCGGAGAAAACCGCTCCATCGGGCAGTATGACGAGTTTCGCGTCACGGGTGCCTACCGCCTCGATTTCACGAAGCAGAAAAACATCTTTCGCTGGCTCGGCACCCACCAGTTCAGCTCCGTCTATTCGACCTCCCTGCGCGATCAGGTTTCCCAAGGGACCAAGCGCTATATCGAGGGCAAGAACTCCACCAACTTCGTCCCGGCCACCGACGTCGCCTTCCAGAAGCCCACCAACAATAACCGGGCCTACGTCACCTATCGCTACTACCTCGACAGCCCCGCCGACCCAGCGAGCCAGGGCCGCTACTCTTTCGACCGGCCGGCCGGTGTCGACGTGTTCGAGACGCAAACGTTCACCGATCCCTACAATGGAGCGACGCTGCGCACCTACCTTTTCGACAATCCGAACGGCACCTACACGTCGGCGACGCTGACGCGGTCCCGGGTCATCTCGCGGATGATTGCGTCGCAGAGCTATTTTCTAAAAAACCGCGTGATTCTCTTTTACGGTCTCCGCAAAGATGTCGTGAGCCTCGCCAACGGCATCAACAAAGACCCCAACGCGCCGAATCAACTCGTGGGCGACCGCATCCCCGACTCCTACAACACCGCGCTCAACCAATTCTACGCCCCTTACTGGCAATACCGTTTCGCCGGCTACAATTTCACCGACAGCGCCACCAAGGCCAACTCCGGTCTCGTCGTGCGCCCGCTGCCATGGCTTTCGACCCATCTCTCCCGCTCGGAAAACTACAAGGTCGATACCGCCGGAGCCTTCGATCCCTATAATGTCCGCATCCCAAGCGGCGTCGGCAAAAGCGAGGACTACGGCTTCACCGTCGCGACGAACGACAACCGGTTCAGCGTCCGCCTGAATTTTTTCAAGAACACCCAGCTGAACAACACCGCGCCGAGTTCCCTTAGCGCCGCCCGCTCCGCGCTCTATAACATCGAGAAGGCGATCGAGGACTACGACCAGAGCGTGCAACCCAACGGCGTTTCGCCGCGTGTGCTCTCCGGCGGCCAATACCGTCTCGTGAGCGACGCGGTGTCGCGTGGATTCGACGCCCAGCTCACGGCCAACCTCGGGGGTTGGCGCATCTTTTTCACCGCCGGCCGGCAGAACGCCGTGACGACCAACATCGCCACGTCATGGGACGTTTGGTCGAAGGCCCGAGCAGCCGAGTTGTGGCAGCCCGGCACGCTTACCAAGGGCGGCA
>JBDSGI010000305.1:0-6242 GCA_039919035.1 Opitutaceae bacterium | reverse complement strand
GCGGGCCGAGCGCTCCAGCAAGCGCGAGTGCAGATAGAATACGTCACCCGGATACGCTTCGCGGCCCGACGGGCGTTTCAGAATCAGCGAAATCTGGCGGTAGGCGACGGCGTGCTTCGAAAGATCGTCGTAAACGATCAGGGCATCGAGACCGTTTTCCATGAACCACTCCCCCATCGCGGCGCCGGAGAACGGGGCGATGTATTGGTTGGCGGGATTGTCGGCGGCCGGGGCCGCGACAATGATGGTGAACTCAAGCGCACCGGCGGACTCAAGCGCGGCGATGGTGCGAACGATGTTGGAATTCTTCTGTCCGACGGCGACGTAGATGGAATAGACCGGACGGAACTTCGCATCACCGCTCGCGAGGCCGACCTTGTTGATCTTCGCCTGATTGATAATCGTGTCGATCGCGATGGTCGTTTTGCCGGTGCCGCGGTCGCCGATGATCAGTTCGCGCTGACCGCGACCGATCGGAATCATGGAGTCGATCGCCATGATGCCGGTGAAGAGCGGCTGGGAAACGGATTTTCGGACGATGATGCCAGGGGCGATTTTTTCGACCGGGTAGAATTCCGTGGCCGCGAGCGGGCCCTTGCCGTCGACGGGATTGCCGAGCGCGTCGACCGCGCGGCCGAGGAGCGATTTGCCGACTGGAACGGAGAGGAGCTTGCCGGTGGTCTGGACTTCGTCGCCTTCCTTCAGCTTGGAGATGTCACCGAGGATGACGCAGCCGACCTCGTCTTCTTCGAGGTTCAGCGCAATGCCGATGGCGCCGCCCGGGAACTGCACCATCTCATTATACATCACCTCGGAGAGGCCTTCGATTTTCGCCACGCCGTCGGCAACCGTGCGGATGTTGCCGGTGTTTTTCTTGACGGCCTTGCTGGAGAGCTTGGCGATCTGCTGTTCAATTTGTTCGAGGACGGTGCTCATCGCGGAGAAGTGGGACGTGGAGGCGGAGGTTTTGGAAAGAGATCAGACGGCGGCGGCAAGGGTCGCAAGCTGGCCGGAGACGGAAGACTCGTAAACATCGTCACCGACACGGACGCGCAGGCCGGCCAGCAGCGCGTCGTTGCGCTTCGCGACGCTGGCGATCGGGCGGGAGTATTTCTTCGCCATCGCGGCGGCAATGGTGGCGAGCACGGAATCCTGAATCGAACCCGCGTGCTCGACGACCGCGCGACCGCGCGCGACCTCGGCGGAGACCAAGCGTGAGTAGGCCTTGAGCACCGCGATCGCGTGGGCGGGCCGATGCTTTTCGACGTAGGCCAGAACTCCGGATACGCGGTCGGCGGACAACGATCCATCAACCACGCTCAGCTTGAAGAACTGGCGGGCGAGGAGCTGAATTTGTTTTTTGCCGGAGGCCATCGCGGGGCGTGGTCTTTTGGAAAGGGAGGAGCGGAAGGCTTAGACGCCGGTCAACTCGCGGCCGGCGGCTTCGTTGTAGGCAGCGCGATCCGCATCGGTGAGTCTCTTCGCGAGGACACGCTCGGTCGTGGTGACCACGAGGCGGGCGATTTCGGTGCGGGCGTCGGCGAGCATTTTCTTGTGCTCAAGCTCGATGGCCTGCTGCGCCTTGGACAGGAGATCGTTCGCCTTCGCAGCCGCCTCCTGGGTTTGCCGGTCGAGATAATCCTTTGCGGTCTTGCGGGCGTCTTCGACGATGCGAGTCGCCTCGACGTTGGCCTTCTTGACGATCACCGTGCTTTCCTGCGCCGCGGCGGCGAGTTTCACCTGCATTTCCTCGGCGTGCTTGATGCCGGAGGCGATCTTCGCGTTGCGCTCTTCCATCGTCGCCGTGACGGGCTTGATGCCGAACTTGTAGAGGACGAAGAGAACGATGACGAAACTGACGAGCTGCCACGCGATGTATTTCGGCTCGACCCCGAAGTGCTCGAAGGTCTGCCGCAGCCCATCGATCGGGCCGGACGGCGCAGCATGGTCCACGGCAGCGGCGAGGAAGAGGGGCAGCATCATGAGGGGATGATTTGGAAAAAGGTGGGCAGCGCGATAAATTCGCGCTGCCGCAAGAGGCAATTACTTGGCGAGGAAAAGCGCGAGAATACCGAGGCCTTCCGCGAGGGCCATGCCGATGATGGCTTGGACGAGAACTTTGCCGGAAGCGCCGGGATTGCGGCCGACGGCTTCGGCGGCCTTCAAGCCGATGAGTCCGACGCCGATAGCGGCGCCGAGGAGTCCGAACGCGCTGGCGATGTTGCCTTGGAGTTCTGCGATGGTGGTGATCATGTCGTTATTTTTGCTTTTGGTTGGAATTCCGTCGTGCGCACGCTTGGCACGCTCCCGACGGGAAAAGAATCAGTGATGGGCCTTCGCGGGGTCGCCGTGCTTATCGTCATGGTGCGCCGCGTGGTCGTCGCCGTGATTAACCAACAGGCCGATATAAACGGCGGTGAGCAGCGTGAACACCAGCGCCTGAATCAGTCCGACCAGCAGCTCCATGAAATAGAAGACCGGGAAGAAGCCGGTGCCGTGCAGGAGGTTTTCGCCGCCGTAGACGTTGCCGAAAAGCCGAACCGAAAGCGTGAACGGACGAATCACAATTGAGAAAACCTCGATGAGACCGACCACGAGGAAAACCAGCGACAAAATGGGATAGAGCCAGCCGGGCGTTTCGGATTTCTCGGCCTTATTGCCGAAGAGATCCTTGGCGATGAGCGCGGGTCCGGCAAATTTGAGGACAATGATCAGCCAGGCGCCAAAGGAGATGGCGGCGAGCGCGATGGTGCCGTTGAAATCAGAATTGAACGGCCGAATGAGCGGACGACTCAGATGAAAGTGTCCGTTGACGTCGTGACCCCATCCAATGGTGCCAACTCCAGGAATCAGCCCCATCCAATTATGGAAAAGGATGAAGATAAAAAAAGTGATCAGGATCGGAAACGCCGTGGGAAAGGCGCGCTTGCCGATGATCGGCTCAAAAATTTCGCGCAGGGCTTCGATGAGCGACTCTACCACAGCCTGTCCCTTGGAGGGAACGACCGACGGTTTACCGATCAACCAAAGCACGAAGAGAACGAGCAAAGCCGAGATAATCCATCCCGTGATCATGCTGCTCGTGACCGAAAACCCCGCCACATCAAAGCGAGCTGCGCTGGGCGAGACGCCTTCGCCATCCGAGGCTAACAGGGTGTTGCCTGCGGCCGAAGCGAGTAGGATTTGAACGAGATGTGAGACGCGGAGCATGCGCAGACGATGCAATTAGGAGAGAGGGAGCGGAGAACAAAGCCCCCCGCCCTACCCTCCGTCAACCCCTGAAATAGGGGTTTACGGAGGCCTGAGGTGAAATTAGGCTGCGACCGGTTTTCCCACCGGCCAGCTTATGACTGCAATCGAGCGATGAGTGATTGGTAGCTCGGTGCCCGGCTCTGAAACACGGTCTCATGTTCAAAGGGCCAGGCCTCCTCAACGGCGCACCATCGTGGATGCTGATCGATCGCGGCACTGGCGTCTTTGAAATACGGCTCGAAGTCGGTGCGAAAATGGAGACGACAATCTTCAGCCGAGTGTGCCGCCAGCAAGTCGAGAACCCTTGGCTGAATGATGCGATTCTTATGGTGCCTCAACTTCGGCCATGGATCGGGGAAAAGCAGAAAGATATGCGAGAACAGGCACTCATCGGGGAGAGTTTCAAGAAACAGCCCTGCCTCCGTCTGGATGAAGTGCACGTTGCCGAGCTTCGCGCGGACGCGCTTGCGAACCGCGCGGTCAATACGATCCCTGACCAAATCGATGCCAACACACCATCGTTCTGGATGGGCTTTGGCGTAAGCGGCAAGAAAATGACCATGCCCACAGCCAATTTCACAGACGACTGGCCCAGAACGCGGTAAGGCTTGCGCAAACAAGCGTCGGAGTTCGCGCCGCCGCTCATCCATCATGGTGGCATACGGAACCGTGGGGGATTTTTTAACCACGTGTGTGTTTAGCCGGATTGCGGCGATCGACGTCGATTTGCCTCAAGCGTAATCATAAGGAGACTAATGTCAGCGGGGTTGACTCCGCTAATCCGGCTCGCCTGCGCCAGCGTAGAGGGCTTGATACGAGCTAGTTTCTGAGCGCTCTCGGACCTTAATCCATTTATAGCTAAATAGTTACAATCTTTCGGTATGCGAATACCTTCGGAATGAGAAAGCTTCTCGACCTGTCGCTCCTCTTTTGCCAGATAACCTTGGTAAGCAACACGATAAATGACTTCGTCACGCACCGCAGGCGACGCGTCTCGGAATCCCAATGGTAAAGACGTCGTAGTCCGATGGCGTCGAACTGCGTCCGCCCAAGTTCCCCCTCCAAACCGCTCTGTCTCGAACCTAGTCACCCATCGATCAATCAATTCTCGTTTTGCCGAAATTCGGCCGAGACGTGCGTTTGAGAGCAGCCCATACCTTCGAGCATGATGGTGAAGTCGCATTTCCGCGCTTCCATGATTGAATAGGAGGCGATGCTCAGCTCGACTAGTGAACATTCGGTAGGGCTCATCCGTTCCCTTCGTCACAAGATCATCAACCAAAACGCCGATATAAGCCTCGTGTCGGCCAAGAACCAAAGGCGGGGTTGATCGGACCTTATTAACTGCGTTTACGCCAGCCACCAGCCCTTGAGCCGCCGCCTCTTCGTATCCCGAAGTGCCGTTGATCTGGCCGGCAAAGAAGAGCCCCTCAACCATTTTTGATTCAAGCGAAGGGTGCAGCTGGGTGGGGGGAGCGAAATCATATTCGACCGCGTAGGCCGGGCGAAGCAACGCGGCCTTTTCCAAACCTGGAATACTGTGAACCATTTGAACCTGCACATCGAAAGGCAGGCTCGTGGACAGGCCATTGACGTAGTATTCGTTCGTCGCCCTACCCTCAGGTTCGAGAAAAAGCAGATGCCGAGGTTTGTCGGCGAATCGCACAAACTTATCTTCGATGCTGGGACAATATCTTGGCCCTACCCCCTTAATATCACCGCAATACATTGCAGATAAGTGAAGGTTCGACCGAACGATATCCGCCGTTTCAGACACTGTGTAGGTCATCCAACAGGATATCTGCTCAGTGCCCGGACGCCACCCGATCCGACACTCGCCGGTGTGTTCCACGTGGAACAAGTCATCGCTAGCGCGCGTGTCGTGAAAAGCAAAGAGCGTGGGACTCAAATCGCCCTTCTGCTCAACCATTCGATTAAAATCGATGCTCCGGCCCAGCAAACGCGGAGGCGTTCCCGTTTTCAGGCGCCTCAATTCGATTCCCACCTCAGAGAAACTAGCGGACAGGGTTTTAGCCGAGAAGTCCCCCAGTCTTCCGCCTTCGCTTTTGTTCTGCCCAATATGCATTAAACCACGCAAGAACGTTCCCGTCGTCACAACCACGGTCTTGCCGCGAAATTCGACATCCAGATTGGTCCTGCATCCGACGACACGGCCGTGCTTGAAAATGAGGCTTGTTACAGTCGCCTGAAAGATTTGTAGGTTCGACTGGAGTTCGAGCGTGTGCTTTAATCTGAACTGGTAAGCCTTTTTGTCGCATTGAGCTCGCGGAGACTGAACAGCTGGCCCCTTCGATTCATTTAATAACCTAAACTGGATCCCCGTTAGATCCGCATTGATTGCCATCTCGCCACCCAGCGCATCAATCTCCCGGACGATTTGACCCTTGGCCTGTCCACCGATCGCTGGATTACAACTCATCTGGGCAATCGTGTCGATATTGCCGGTCAAGAGTAGGGTAGCGGCACCCATTCGCGACGCAGCCATTGCCGCCTCGACCCCGGCGTGGCCCGCACCACACACGATCACATCAAATTCTAAGTTATTATTCACAAACACTATACGTAGCATCACCTGTGCCGCCACCACCGGTTGAGCATAAGCTACTTACCGATGCAAAACGAGGAGAACAATTGGTCGAGCATTCGCTCAATGTCCACCTTTCCCGCAATTTCGCCATAAGCTGCAAGAGATTCACGCAAATCACTTGCCGCTAGTTCTAAGTGATCCTGCATCGTTAGCTTTCTAACCGCATTTTCCAAACCTAGACGAGCCCGTTGCAAGGACTGAGCGTGCCGAGCATTGATCGCCACGAAATCGCCGCCGCTATCGCCCTGAATTCCGTCGGCGAGCGCAGTAATCTTGCCCACCAGATCCTCCATACCCGCACCGGTGGTGGCCGACGTGCGGACAACAGCAATATTTTCCGGCATCTCCACGGAAAAGGACGCTGTAGAAACAAGATCCCACT
>JBDSGI010000304.1:0-3221 GCA_039919035.1 Opitutaceae bacterium | reverse complement strand
GTATTCGCTGCTGGTGGGATTGAAGATGCGGCCCGTGATGGTGCCGGTGGCGGCGGGCTGGGCGAGCGCGGCGAAAGGGAACAACAGGGCGCACGCGAGAAGGCGAAGACGGGGGAGCAAGGATGAAAGCATGGTCAGGTTGAAGGCTTGGGGTGAGCGCGGAGTCGCGGTGAGAGCGACTCAATCCAGCGATAGCGCCGCGGCCGGGCACGCCCCGAGGCATCCCACTTTCGTGCGCTAGTCCGGCATCCGGATGATGCCGCGCCGAATCGCCTCGGCCGTGGCTTGAGCGCGATCGTTCACATCGAGCTTTTCCAGAATGTGGCTGACGTGGCGCTTCACCGTGTCCTCGGAGACGTCGAGCTGGTGGGCGATTTCCTTGTTAGCGCGGCCGGCGGCGACGAGCGCCAGAATCTCGCGCTCGCGCGGTGTGATGGCCGGTCCGAGGCGGAGCGCGGCGAGCCGGCGGGCCAGATCGGACTGTAGGTGGCGGCGGCCTTGCGCCACGGCGCGGATGGCGGCGAGCAATTCGTCGCGCGAGGCGGATTTTTGGAGATAGCCCAACGCCCCCGCGTCGAGCGCGGCCTGCACCTCGTCGTCGCGGGCGAACGTGGAAAAAATCAACACGCGGGCCGACGGATCATGCGCGCGGATCGCCGCGGTGGCGGCCACGCCACCGATGCCCGGCAATTGCAGATCCATCAGGACCACATCGGGCCGATGCTGTTGATAGGCGGCGACGGCCTCCTCGCCTCGTTCCGCCTCGCCGACCACGGCGAGCGTTTCGTCGAGCTCGAGCGATGCGGCCAGACCGCTCCGAACGACGAAGTGATCGTCGATGATCAAAATGGTGAGCGATGGTTTGGGCATGGGTTTTTACTCCTCGCGCGGAACCTTGGGGCCCGGTGCGATCGGGCTTGAGAAAATCACTTCCAAGGT
This sequence comes from Opitutaceae bacterium, assembly GCA_039919035.1. Taxonomy (GTDB): domain Bacteria; phylum Verrucomicrobiota; class Verrucomicrobiia; order Opitutales; family Opitutaceae; genus ER46. The sequence goes on along the minus strand of JBDSGI010000304.1, from coordinate 2,282 downwards.
CGCCCCGGCACCGGGCGCGCTGCGCCAGGTGACCTGCGCGCCAATCTTCCGGGCGCGCTCGCGGATGCCGGCGCAACCGAAATGGCCGCGTCGGCTTGCCGGTTCTTGAGCGGGATCAAAACCGCCGCCGTTGTCCGTGACGCTCATGGCCAGCGCCGGCCCGCGCCGGGAGGTCTCGATGGTGACGTGATTCGCGCGGCCGTGCTTGAGCGCGTTGGTCACCGCTTCCCGCGCTATCATCCGCAGATCGTGGACGGTGCCAGCGGGGAGGGGAGGCAGAGTTTGGTCCGCCGCGCATTGCACGTCCGCGCCGCTTTCGGCCGAGTGCCGGGCGGCCACCGCCGCCAGCGCTGCCGCCAGATCGCCCGCCGCCTCCGCCGGATCGCGGAGGTCGCCGATGAGGTCGCGCGTTTCGGTCTGAATGCGAGAAACGAGGCTGCGCGAGGCGCCGATGAGGTTGCGGCCCTTTTCATCCATCTCGCGGGTCGCGAGCGCATCGAGGCGCAGGCTCACGCCGGCCAGTTCCTGTTCCAGCGTGTCGTGAAATTCCCGCGCGATGCGCTGCCGCTCCTCGAGCGCCGCCTCGGCTTCGATCCGCTTTCGGAGCGCCTCGGTCTGCCGCCCCACTTGCCGGCGCAACACGGCAATCCAGAGCGCCGCGAGGAGCACGACGGCGGCGAGGAGTCCGAGCACTTGGGCGAGCCGCCGCGGCGTCCACCACGAGGGCGTTTGCAGCACGGTCAAGTCCGCCGCCGAACGGGTGCGCACGGTCACGAGCCCCGGCTGACTGCTGAAACCCGAGCGCATCTGCACCCGCTCGATCTGGCAGATGCCGGTCAACCGCACCTGCGTGCCGATGTCGGGGGCGGTGGCATCTTCGCTGAGACGAGCCTGCACGGTGCGGTTGCGGCCCTGAATCAGGAGCGCGTTGCCACCCTCGATCTTGAAGGCGTCGCGCACGGTGCCCGCCACGGCGATCAGGTTGCCGTCGTGCAGCTCAGTAATTTCATCGGTGGAGTTGAGGCGCACGGCGGCGGGCTCCGGACCGGCTTCCCGACTGACGATGGCGGCGTCGGCGACCGAGGCGTCGAACCCATCCATTTCCGGAAAACCAATCAGCTCGACGCGGTCGCCCAAGTTCACGGTGGTGGCCTCCGTCAGGCGCGCGGAATACGCGGCGTCGCCTTGGCGCAGAAAAATCTGCTCGCCGCGAAAAACGGCGGTGACGACGCCCGCGATCCGCACCCGCCGCTCGCCGTGCCCGGCGACGCGAAAAGCCAGCAGCTCCTCGGCGGAGATGCGCGGCACCTGTTCCGTGGGCGGCGCGGGGGCGAGGGTTTCGACCTCGTTCCAGCCGACGACGCGCAGGTAAGGCAACACGAGTTGCCGGCGTCGGTTGATCAAGCCCGCCGCCAGACCGGTGATGCGCACGCGATGATCGACGAGCAGGCGGCCGGCTTCGGGCGCAGCTTCCACGCGCGCCTCGATCACGCGGGAGCCCATCGCCAGACGAATCACGCTCTTGTTGGCTTCGCCCAGCGAGACGGAGCGGACGATCCCTTCGACCTCGACGCGTTGGTAGTGATACCGGCCGAAAATGAGATCGTCGTAGCGGGCCGGAATGCCGGGCGGCAGCGCGCGATGACCAAGCAGCCGGATATTCGCGCGGCCGATCCCGGGCAAGTAGAGACCCATGCGCGTCGTGCCCTCCACTTCGAGTTCATCGCCCACCGCCGGGGCCGCGCCGGGCTGGGATTGAAAAAAGGTGGTGGACGTTTCGTCCTGCAAAAAAACCGATGACGGGACTTCGGCAAAGACGACCACGCCGCGCAGCCGCACCGGCAGGCCCTGCTCGGCCTCGGCCACGGAAAGCGAGCGCACCTCAATCGCCTTGGTGAGGACGCGATCTTGAGCGGACAAAGATGCGGCCGGCAACGCGAGCGACGGCGCCAGCCACAGAAGCGAGCGAGCGAAACGGAAGGTAAACACGGGGAGCGGGAATATCAGGGGTAGGGCGGGTCTCTGACCCGCCCAGCGCACGCGTCAAGGTTTTCGATGGGCGGGTCACAGCCCCGCCCTACCTCACCCGAACAAAGCCGCGATCGGTTTGCCGCCATCGGTGATGGGCACGGGGCGCGACGAACTGACCAGCTCCTTGGCCGGGTTGATGCCGAGGGCTGCATAAATCGTCGCGTGAAAATCCGGCACCGACACGGGCTGCTCGACCGGTTTGCCGGAGAGTTCGTCCGTGAGGCCGTAGGCGCCGCGATGTTTCAGGCCGC
>JBDSGI010000303.1:0-2850 GCA_039919035.1 Opitutaceae bacterium | reverse complement strand
ATTCCCCTCCGCAACGACGACTATCCGGTTGAGGCGCACACCGAAGATATTTTGCGCCGACAGTCGCGGCGGAGTGGGATGCTCCTGACGGCCGACGAACTTTTTGGTTTCATCCGCTTCCCCACCAGCGCGGTGCGTTCGCCCAAGTTTCTCCGGCAATGGCGGCGGACGAAGGCCGCGCCGGAGAGTGTGCGGGCGTCGCAGGGTCTGGCGCTCGGCACCAACCGCCACGCGGGCGAGACCGTGACCGTGCGGCTGTCCGCCGAGCAACGCGTCCGCCACATGCACCTCGTCGGGGCGTCGGGCACGGGCAAGAGCACCTTGCTCTTCAATCTCATCCGACAGGATATTGAAAACGGTCAGGGGGTCGGCGTGCTCGACCCGCATGGCGATCTGATCGATCAACTCCTCACGATTATTCCGGAGTCCCGGATTCGGGATGTCGTCCTGATTGATCCGTCCGATGAGACGGTTTCCATCGGCTTCAATATTTTGTCGGCGCATTCGGATGCGGAAAAAAACCTGCTCGCCTCCGATCTCGTGTCGGTGTTTCGCCGGCTCTCGACGAGCTGGGGCGATCAAATGGATCGCGTGCTGGCGAATGCGATCCTCGCGTTTTTGGAGAGCGAGCGTGGCGGCACGCTGTTGGATCTGCGGCGCTTTTTGATCGAGCCCGCGTTCCGGGAAAAATTTCTGTCCACGGTCCGCGATTCGGAAATCATCTATTATTGGCGGAAGGGTTTTGCGCAGCTCTCCGGCAACAAATCCGTCGGCCCCGTGTTGACGCGTTTGGAAACGTTTCTCGCGCCGAAACCGATCCGCTACATGGTCGCGCAGCAGGGCAACCGGCTCGACTTCGGCGACATCATTGATTCCGGAAAAATCTTTTTGGCGAAGCTGAGTCAGGGCGCGTTGGGTAAGGAAAACGCCCACCTGCTCGGCAGTCTCTTCGTCGCGAAGTTCCAGCAGCTCGCGATGAGCCGGCAGCGGCAGGCGGCGGCAGCGCGAAAAGATTTCTGGCTCTACCTCGACGAGTTCCAGGACTTCATGACGCCCTCGATGGCGGAAATGCTCGCGGGCACCCGCAAGTATCGGCTGGGGTTGGCGCTCGCCCATCAGGAAATGCGCCAGATGGAGCGTGATCCCGACGTGGCCGGCGCGGTGTCGAACGCCTACACCCGAATATGTTTTCGGGTCGGCGATCAGGACGCGCGTTCCCTCGCGAATGGGCTGACTTCCTTCGAGGCGCGCGATCTGCAAAACCTCGGCACGGGTGAGGCGGTGTGCCGCGTGGAGCGTTCGGATTTTGATTTCAACCTCGCGGTGGAGTTGCCGCCGCGGCCTACCGACGCGGAGGCGGCCCGGCGACGCGCACAGGTAATCAACGCGTCGCGCGAGTGTTATGCGACCCCGCGCGCGGAGATTGAGGCGGCGCTGCGGCGGGAAATGGAGGCCGCCGATGTGGCCGAAGTTCGGCCGGAGCCCCGCGCGAAGGAGCGCTCGGCCAAGCCGGAAAAGAAATCCGAGGACTTGGGGCCGGCTTCCCCGCCGCCGGTGCCTGCGTCCGTGGTTCCCGCCGTGGTTAACCATGTGCCGCCACTGTTGCCCCCTCCGGTTAGCCAACCGACGCGGGTGGTTAACCAGCCGGAGGGCGGCGATGTTCCCGCGGACGTGAAACCGTCCACGTCACCGGAGGATTGGGGCCGCGGGGGACGGCAGCACTCCGCCGTCGCGAAGCGGATCAAGGAGGCGGCGGAGGAAATTGGGTTTCGCGTGGCCGCGGAGGACAAGATTCCAAACGGCACGGGCAGCATCGATTTGGTGTTGGCGCGTGGCGACGTGGCGATCGCGTGCGAGATCACGGTGACGAACACGATCGACTATGAAGTCGGCAACGTGGAGAAATGCGTGAAGGCGGGTTTCGGGCAAATCGCCGTCGTCGGCGTCACGCCGGAAAAACTCAAGCGCATGGAAACCGCGGTGGCGCACGCGCTCGGCGCAGCGGTCGCGGCACGGGTGAACTATTTTTTGCCGGATGATTTTATCGCGCATGTGCGCGCGATGCCGCTGCCGTTGCCGGCGGAGCCTCCCGCACCGGAGGTGCGCCAGAGCCGGGGCTATCGCGTGAAGCGCAGCTACCCGACGCTGACGGCGGAGGAAACGAAGGCGCGAGAAAGCCAGACCATCGACGCGCTGGCCGATCTCATGCGGCGGAAAAAGAAACGTTAGATGCGATCAAAATGAGTTTCGACGAAGACGATGAAAGCGGCGTCTTGCAGCGGACGCAATTTGCGCCAAACGAAGCGTGGGATCGGGTTGGCAAAAAACGTGCGGATGTCCGCGCCCAAACCTTCCGGCTGATCGATCAATCCGTCGCGAATCGCGTGGTGCGCCGTGTTCAGGTGCAGCAGCAGGAAGGTGACGAAGAGGGTTTCGTCTTCCGTTACGGGTTCGAGGGCGAGGTTGACGTTGGCCGACAGCACGCGGCGCAGCGCCGGTTCCCGGAGGGTCAGCGCCCAGAGTTCGCGGTGGCCGGCCGTGAGCTTGAAGAGATTCGCCACGCGGCGCGAGTGGTCGTCGCGGCGGAGGCTGATTGCGGTGAACGCGAAGCTCGCAAAAATCGCGAGGGTTTGCAGTCCCGTGAACCAGTTCTCCGTAAACCAATGCCATCCTGTCATGCTTACAGTTTACCGCGCGGCGGCACGGCGTGCAAAGTGGGGCTATTTGGTCTTAGCTTTCGTCGCGGCTTTTTGCGCGCGCTGCATCAGGTCAACGGGATCGAGTTGAATCGCCCCACAGATTCGCAGGAGTGTGTCTATCGTCGGCGTGCGCATCTCTTTCTCCACGTAA
>JBDSGI010000302.1:0-9098 GCA_039919035.1 Opitutaceae bacterium | reverse complement strand
TGTTCGAGGCGCGCTCACTCCTGATCCAGACGGCCGGCGCCACCAGCGCGCGCGTCCGCATCCGCCGCGACGGCGCGCGCTGGACGTTCGAGACTCCCATTCTTGCCCGCGCCGGTCGCACCGAAGTCGAGGTCGCGATCAACCAGCTGAATTCCCTCCGCGCGAAGTCGTTTCCGGCCACGGCGCCGACGCCCGCGCCCAGCGCCGCCCCGACGCTGCGCGTCACCCTCGAAGGCAACGGAAGGCACGAGACGCTGTTCCTCGGCGAGCCCGTGCCGCTTCCCGCCGCCGCCAAGCCCAACGTCGGCGCCCCCGTCGAATACTACGCTCAGCTCGAAGGCCGCCCCGCTGTATTTACCGTCTCCATCCCGACCGGCACCGAGGATCTCGTTGCGACCCTGCGCGACGCGCAGCAAACCCTCCGCGAGAAGCGCGTGCTCGATCTGGACCCGGCCGCAGTGACGGCCGTCACGCTCGCCGCCCCCGCGCAGCCCACGCTTGCACCACTCACGCTGCAACGCCTCGAGCCCCCCGCCGGCCAGACCGCGGGCGCCACGCCGCCTTGGCAAATCGTGCTCCGCAGCGAAACCGGTCCCGGCTCGCAAACCCTCCCCGCTGATCGGGCGTCTGTGCAGCGTCTGCTGGAGCAGCTCTCGCTCCTGATGGCCGTGGTCTTCAAGAGCGACGCTCCCACGGGCGCCGACTTGGAAGACTGGGGCTTCAATCGTCCCCTGCGCGAAGTGACGATTACCGTGAGCGGCAGCAACACCCCGATGGTGCTCCGTATCGGCACCGACGCGAGGCGCACCACCTATTACGCACGGGTCGGCACCGCCACCGAACCCGGCACCTCGATCTACCAAGTCAGTCCTGAAATCGAAAAGGAGTTGTCGCTCGCCGCTCTCGCCTACCGTGACCGCGCCGTGACCGATCCGCTCCCGCCCAATGCGCGTATCGCCGGGCTGAAGCTCACCGACCTCGAAACGAAGGCGGTGCTCTTTGAAACGAGTTTCAACGCCGCCGGGGAGGCGACCCCCGCCCCGCGCGAAGCCAAGGCCGCCGGCGTGGTCGTGAGCGCGCTCCGCGCCCTGCGGGCCAAGGAATTTCTTCCCGGCGGGTTTGCCGAGAAAGTCGCCGCCGCCGGCGGCGAGTGCGCCTGGCGCTATCAACTCGAAGCCACTGTCGCCGTCCCGCTGGCTGGCAGCACCGAGCAAACCACCCCGTTTTCCCTGCTGCTGACCGAGCGGCTGGGGGGCACCGCCCAGTTCGCCGGCTCGAAGGAACTCAACCTCGTTTTCTCGCTCGAACAGCCGCTCGTCGACGCGCTTTGGACGCTCATCTACGGCGCCCGTGACCCCGGCCCGCGGGTTGAACCCAGGCCGTGAGTTTGCGATCGTTGCGGGAACTCCCTTCATCGGCGTCAGGCCAGGAGGATACCTAAAATGACTATCCCGGATTGTCATTGGGAGCGGAACGAAGAATCCACGGGGAGATGCGCATCTCTAAACGCCTCGCGTGGCTCCAGGTGGATTATTCGCGACGCTCAGAATGACAGGTATTTTAGACGCTCTGCCAAGAATTCAGGCTCCTGCACAACGGTATGAAACCCAAGGCCCAGTTCTGGCGCGAACTCGGCGGGACCGTGCTGTCTTGGATCGGGTCGTTTGTGCTTTGGAGCGCCTGGCTCGCGCTGAGTCTCGCGCTCGCCGCGCAGCTCTACATCCTCAATTCGCGCGAATTGGCTCTGCCCGATTTTGCGCTGCGCCAGATTGAGGCGCAGCTCGCGGAATCGGGGTTGCGCGCCAGCTTCGGCCGGGCGGCCTTCGATCCCAGCGGGCGAATCCTGATTGAGAACCTGCGCTTGTCCTTGCCGGCGTTTCCCGAGCCCGTGCTCGCCGCGCGCACCGTTTACGTGCGGGTCAGCCCCACGCCCCTCCTCGCCGGCCGCATCGAGCCGAGCGAACTGCGCCTCAGCGGCGTCACGGTTTCCGTTCCCGCGATGCTGTCCCCAAGCGGTCGGACCGAGGAGTTGCTCCGCGACTTCGACGCCACGCTGCAACCGGGCGCGAAGACCGTCGCGATTCACCAGCTCAACGGCCACTTCGCGAACCTGACCATTACCGCCCACGGCAAGGTCGTGCTGGTCCCCCCCACGGAGAAACGCACCGTGTCAGAGACGATCTCAGACTTCATCGCAAACCGCTTTCCGTTGCTTTGCCGGCAGGGGATGGAACTCGCCACCCATCTAGGAGAGCTCGACCGCCCCATGCTGCACGTGGAGTTTTCACCGTCGGCGTCTGGCGCCGCGATCATCGAAATCCGCGCCAGCGCCCGGCGGATTCGTGTGCCCGGCCCGACTGAAATCGAGGCCGACGAGGTGCGCGTCGCCACCCGCGTGCTGCTGTTCGGCGACACGCCGGCCGCCGAGTTAGAGGTCACCGCCGCGCAGGTGCGTCTTCCCGCCGAAATTTCCGTCGCCCAGTTGCGCGCTCGCATCCTCGGAAGGTTCCAGTCACCCGGCCCCGCCTTTGATCTGCGTGAAGTTAATTTGACGGCCAGTTCAATCACAGCGGGCGGCGTCGAGGCGCGCGCTCTCTCCGCTCAGATTTTTCCGCGGCCGCTGCCGGCGATCGAAACCAACGCGGTCGCGACGATATTCGGCGTGCCGCTCGGCGCGCGCATCGACGCCCAACTCAACACCCGTCAGGCCACGGTGCGTTTCCGGGGTGATCTTTCACCCGAGGTCCTCACCGTTGTCAGCGCGCGCGTGGGCACGGACGTGCGTCGGTTTTTCGACTACAAATCGCTCTTCGTCGAACAGGGCGAAGCGCGGTTCGGCGCCGGGTTCGCCTTCGAACGGCTTGCCGCGCGGGTGACGCTGCCCGAAGCCAATGCCTATGGTGTCATGCTCACCGACGCCCGCACCTCCGTGGAACTCACGCCGGGATTCTTCTTCGCGCCCGAGGCGTTCGCCCGCATCGGCGAGAATTACGCCCTCGGCAGTTATGAACAGGATTTCCGCACCCTGCGCTACCGGTTTCTCCTTGCCGGCCAGCTCAAGCCGCTGGAAATCTCTCCTTGGTTTCGCGAGTGGTGGCCTAATTTTTTCCGCCAAATGGAGTTCCCGGCCCGTCCACCGGAAGCGGCAGTCGACGTGGCGGGCGTCTGGCGCGACGGCGGCCAGTCCAGCGTCTTTGTATTCGCCGACGCCGACCAACCGATCGTGCGCGGCGCGCCGCTCGACCGCGTGCGCACTCGCCTCTTCATCCGGCCCGGTTACATCGATGGCCTCGACCTGCTCGCCACCCGCGGCGACCACCAAGCTATCGGCACCTTTACGTATCGCGCCGACCGGTTCACCCAGGAATGGCACACTCTCGACCTCGATCTGGATTCCAACTTCGATCTAAAAACCGCCGCCCAGATCATCGGACCGAATGGAGCGCAGGTGCTCAATCCGTTCCAGCTTTCCAAGCCCCCGGAGCTGAAGATTGCCGGCCAGATTTCCGGCGCGGCTGCGGTGGGTGGCGCGAACGTCCGCCTCGCAATCGAGGGCCGCACCTCCGGAGAGTTTCGCTTCCACGGCTTTCCCCTGCGAGACGTCGCCTTTCGCGCCAAACTCGACCGCGACGAAATCTCGTTGGACGACATTACCGGTTCGTTCGCCGGCGGCGCCATCACCGGACACGCGCGCGTGTGGGGCCCCGGAGCCAGTCGGCGCGTTGGCTTCGATCTCGCGCTGGACAACGCTTCGCTCGGGTCGGCCGTGAGCACGCTCGGGGAATTCTTCGCGGCGCGAAAGAACGAGCCGACGCCCGCCCCAGGGAAATTTCTCCAGCAAAAAGCCAACGTGCGCCTCAGTGTGGCGGCCTCGGCCGAGGGCGGCTCCGCCGACGCCTACAGTTACCATGGCGCCGGCAGCGCGGTGCTCCGCGGGACCGAAATTGGCGAAGTGCCGCTGCTCGGAGCTCTTTCCGACCTTTTGAAATTCACGTCGCTTCGCTTCACCGAGGCCTTGGGCAATTTCAAAATCGACGGACCGAAGCTGGTGTTCCCCGAATTCAAGTTGCGCGGCGCCAACTCCGCCATCGACGCCCACGGCACCTACGCGCTCGACCGCGGGCAACTCGATTTCAACGCCAAGCTTTTCCCCTTCCAAGAAAGCGGCAACATTCTGAAAACCGTTGTGGGCGCGGTCCTCTCGCCGCTCTCCAGCGCATTCGAAGTGAAACTCACGGGTTCGCTGGCCAAACCCGAGTGGAGTCTCGCAATCCTGCGCAGCTCCGGACCTCCGGCCGAAGCCGAAACCAAGTCGGAGCCTTCCGCCGCGCCAGCACCCGAGCCCAAGGCCGGCGGCTGAGTGCGGTCACGGCGTTCCGGCGGGGAAACACGTTGCTCCCACCGCGGCGCATCGTTTTGCTCCGCTCACGATCCGATGACCCAATCCTCCGCGGAGCCGCAGTGCACTTGGCCACGGCAGCTGTCGCTCGCCTTGGCCGGCGGACTTGCGCTCACCAGCTTGATGACGATTGCCGGATGGTGGCTCAAATTTGATGAGCTCCTCCATCCCTTTGGCCCCCGGACGCCGCTCCATCTCGCGCACGCCCTCGGATTCGCGGCGCTGAGCGCGGCTTTATTCGCCCTCGAATACGGCAAGGGCAAATTGCTGGTCGTCGCCACTGGCCTCGCGGCCGCAATGGGGTTGCTCACCCTCCTGCAAATCGTCCTGCACGTAAGCCTGCCGCTCGACGGTCTCAACGCCGCGAACGCCAGCCGCGGACCCGTAATCTGCGCGGCGGCCTTTCTTTTGGGCGCGGGAACATTGCTCTGGAGTTCCAGCGATCGCGCCCCGGTTTGGCGACCGCTGGCGCTGGCGGCGCTCGGCTCGCTCATTACCTCCGCGGGACTGTTCACGTTGCTTGGCCACGTGACGGATCTCCCGCCGGTCTACACCTGGGGCGCGGAACGGGCGGTGGCGCCGATGTGCGGAATTGCGCTCGCGCTGCTCGGGGTTGCCTTCCTGACCCGCGGCTGGCGAGAGAGCACTCGTGCGGGCGACGCCCTCCCGATTTGGTCACCACTGCCCGTGGTCAGCATCGGTTGCACCGTCGCACTGGTGTTTTGGGCGGGGCTCAACCTCCGCGAGCGTAACTACACCGCCCAGACGACGCAGGCGCAGATGGATTCGTTTGCCGCCCAAGCCCGCGACTTGGTCGAAAGGCAGGCCGGGGAATTCGAACGACTGGCCCGCACGTGGGGCGATGGACCGGGAGACGACATCGCCACCTGGGAGGCCGACGCCACCCGGTTGATGAACCAAGGGCTGAGTTCGCTCGGATGCCTTTCCATCTCAATCGTCGATCCAGTGGCCCGGACAAAATGGACTTTCCCTGCCTCCAGCCTACCTCGTGTCGCCGATCTCGATCACGGTGCCACCGACGAACGTCGCACCGCCCTCGCCCAAGCCGGCCGTCGCGGCGCCCGTCCCGCTGTCGCTATGAACGTGCCCACGGGTGAGCCTGTAGCCGGCGGCAAGGGCTTCGTCATCTACGCGCCGATCATTCGCGGGGGGCAGCTCGCCGGATTCGTAGCAGCGGTATTTTCTTACCAAGGCTTCTTCGATCACATCGCGACGTCACTCGTGCAGTCGCAGGAGGCATACCACATCGCCGCCGTGCTCGACGGCGAGCCGGCCTTCCGTCGGGTCGCCCTTGGTGCCAGGCTCGACCCGGCGTTCACCGTCGAGCGGACCTATCTGCTCGCCGAGCGGCGTCTGCGTTTGACCTACACCCCGTCCGAAACCGCCCTGGCTCGCCTCCGCCGACCCCTTCCTACCTACACCCTCGCTGCTGGCTTGGGCATCGCGGGTCTGCTGGGATTGAGCATGCATTTCGCGCGCCGGGCGCGGATCGAGCAGCGCGCTGCTGAATTTTCGACCCGGAAACTTTCCGGGGAAAACGAGGAGCGTCGCCGCATCGAAGCCCGCCTCAAGGTGGCCGACGAACGCCTGCGTCTCGCCCTCGATTCAACGCGGATCGGCATCTTCGAGCGGAACGTGATCTCGGGCCACGTTTATTACAGCCCCGGCCTCTGGGCGATGCTCGGCTTCGATCATACGCTCATGCCGGCGACGATGGACACTTGGCTAGCGCTGATCCATCCGGACGATCTTGCTTCATTCCACCGCCGAGTTGAGACGCAGCTGCAGGGGAAGGCCTCGATCATTGAGCCCGAATATCGCGTGCGAAAGAAAGACGGCGACTGGTGCTGGGTCTACAGCCGATCAAAACCCACCGCGACGGGCCTCGACGGCCTGCCCACCCAGATTGTCGGCACCGTGCAAGACATCACGGCGCGCCGCGAGGCTGAAGCCGCATTGCGCGAAAGCCAATCCGAAGCGCGAAAACTGTCCCTCGTTGCCTCGAGGACCGGCAGCCCGGTTCTCATTGGCACCGCCGCAGGATTGATCGAATGGGCCAACGAAGCCTTTTGCCGCGTCACGGAATACTCACTGGAGGAAGTGGTCGGTCGCAGCCCTGCGGATCTCATGGTCGGGCCCGAGACCGATCCGCGGACAATCAACCGCATTCGCGCGGCGATGGCCCGCGGTCAGGGGATCAGCACCGACGTCGTCAACTACTCCAAATCCGGCCGAAAATACCACCTGCACCTGGAGATCCAGCCCGTGCGCGGCGCCGGCGGGCAAATCGAGAATTTCATCGCCGTCCAGACCGACATCACCGCTCGCGTCGAAGTCGAACAGCAGCTGCGCCGCGCGAAGGCCGAGGCGGACGATACCTCCCGGGCCAAGAGCGATTTTCTCGCGTCCATGTCGCACGAAATTCGCACTCCCATGAACGGTGTCATCGGCATGACCAGTCTCCTGATGGAGACGTCCCTGAACCCCGAGCAGCGCGACTACGTGAACACCATCCGCACGTCCGGCGAGGCGTTGCTCACGATCATCAACGACATCCTCGATTTCTCAAAAATCGAGTCGGGCAAGCTGGAGTTGGAGCAAATGCCTTTCGACCTCGCGGTGTGCCTTGAAGAGGCCCTCGACCTCTTCGCCCTGCAGGCCTCGGCGAAAAAAGTCGAACTCGGCTATTACCTCGCTCCCGACGTGCCGCCATGGATCTGCGGCGATGTCACGCGCCTGCGGCAGGTCATCGTCAACCTCGTGAACAACGCGGTGAAGTTCACCCCGAGCGGTAGTATTTCGCTCGAAGTTCGCCGGTCGGCCGCCGAACCGGTGCCCTTGAGTTTTCCATCCAGCCGGGCACCCATGCCCGTGAAAATAAAATTGGAGTTTACCGTGCGCGACACCGGCATCGGCATTCCCCCAGATCGGGTGGACCGGCTGTTCAAGGCCTTCAGTCAGCTCGACTCCTCCACCACCCGAAAATACGGCGGCACCGGCCTCGGGCTCGCGATCTGCCAGCGGCTTTGCCAGCTCATGGGCGGCGAGGTTCGGGTCGAGAGCGCGGTCGGCCAAGGATCGGCTTTCGTCTTCACGATCGACTCCATCGCGGCCGAAGCCGAGTCGGATACCGAGGCCGTCCGCACCGAGGGACCATTGCTCGGCGGGCTCGTGCTCTGCGTCGGGGCCAGCAAAATCACGGCCGCGCGTCTTCACGCCGTGTTCGAGCGCTGGGGCGCGGGCTGTGTCGTGGTGCCCGATGCCGCCATCGCGCTCGCCACAGCCGCAAAGCTCCCCCGCCCTCCCAGCCTCGTTGTCGTTGATGGCGGCGAAACCCGCGCCTTGGTTGCCCTCGACATCCTGACCGCGTTGAAAAGCCCGCGGCTGCTGCTCTTCCCCTTCGGTCAGGCCGCGCCCGCCGCACCGGCCGACGGGCAACCGTTTGCGTGGACTACGATCCCTCTACGCACGGGCGCGCTCGTCCAAGCCATCCACAGCCTCTTCGCACCCAAGAGCTCCGATACCACCCCGATCAAAACGGCCGCCGAACGTCCCGTGGCGGAGGACTTCCCGCTTGAAATCCTGCTGGCCGAGGACAACGCGGTGAATCAAAAAGTCGCCCTGCGTTTTCTCGAACGGCTCGGCTACCGCGCCGACGCGGTCGCCAACGGGCTCGAAGCCGTGAACACCCTGGAACACCGCTGCTACGATCTCGTCCTGATGGATCTCCAAATGCCAGAGATGGACGGCTTCGAGGCCACCCGCCAAATCCGCGCGCGTGTCCCACAGGATCGCCAGCCCAAGATTGTGGCGCTCACCGCCAACGCCATGCAGGGCGACCGCGAGGCCTGCCTCGCCGCCGGCATGGACGGCTACATCTCCAAGCCGGTCAAGATGCACGAAATCACCGAGGTGATTCGCCGCCTGTTCGGCAAGCCCGAGGAACCCGATCCTTCACGCCAATTAATTGGCTGAAGCTCTGCGTTGCGGAACGCTGCGAGGCGCTCAAATCCGCGCGCGCAGCGCCGCGATCTCAGCCGCCCACGCCCCGTCGGAAACCAGATTGCGAGTCTCCAGCGGATCGCGCTCCAGATCGTAGAACAGCCACGGCGAGCCATCGGCATTGAGCACGAATTTGCGCGACCGCGTGCGCACTCCGCGCCACACCCGATCGCACTGATGCGGGAGCGCAACCACGCTGGGCATCGAGATGCGGGCGAAGGCATTTTCGATTTTGGATTTTCGATTTTCGATTCGGGCCAGACAAAGCTCTCCCAGATCCAGAATTGAAACGGATGAATCATCGCGTCGCGGGATTTCACCCGGCACACGCACGAGCAGCGGCACGCGCACGCTCTCCTCGTGCGGCCAGCCTTTGCGAAACAAACCATGCGCGCCGTGCATGTCGCCGTGAACGCTGGTGAACACGACGAGCGTCCGCTCGCAATTCACGTTCGCCAGCAATTGCGCAATCCCGCGATCCGTTGCCTCGATGTGGGCATGGTAGCCGGACAACTCGCGCCGCGCCCTAGCTTCGCTTTCGCCACCCAGCGGAACGTTTTTTGGAAGGACAATTTCCGTCGCATCGCGCGCTTGTATGCCGGCGGCCGACGCATCGTAGGGCGGATGTGGCGCCTCTAGACTGATCACACCAAACCACGGGCGCGGAGCGGAACTG
>JBDSGI010000301.1:0-2881 GCA_039919035.1 Opitutaceae bacterium | reverse complement strand
ACGGTGCGACGATCTCGACGCGGGCGGTCGCTGAGACCTCGAAGCACGACGTGATTCGCGACATAGTGGGCCGGGAAATCACGGAGCTTTTTCCCCGCACAGTTTCGCGCCTGGGAGAGGTGTTGCTGCGGGTGGAGAAACTTTCCGCCGCGCCGGCGGCCGGGGTGGACGCGCGGTTGCGGGACATCTCGTTCGAAGTGCGCGCCGGTGAGGTGCTCGGGATCGGCGGCCTGATGGGTTCCGGTCGCACGGAGTTGCTCATGCACCTCTTTGGAGCGTGGGGTGTGCGCCTCAGCGGACGGGTTGAGTTTGCCGGCCGAGCATTCGATGCGCCGTCGCCGGTCGCAGCGCTTGCCGCCGGCCTTGCGCTGGTGAGCGAGGACCGCAAGCGCTACGGCCTCGTGCTGGCGCGGGACATTGGCTTCAACCTCTCGCTTTCTTCAATCGCGCGGTTGCGGCGGGGCGCCCTGGTCGACGAGGAGGCCGAGGTGCAGGCCTGCCAGAAACTGTTTTCCGCGTTGCGCGTGAAGGCGCCCACGCTGGAGACCGCCGTCGGCACGCTGTCGGGCGGCAACCAGCAGAAGGTCGTGCTCGGCAAGGCGCTGATGACGGAGCCCAAGGTCGTGTTCCTCGACGAACCGACGCGCGGGATCGATGTCGGCGCCAAACTGGAGGTTTACGAGCTCATCAATCGCCTGACCGCCGAGGGCAAAGCCGTGGTGCTGGTGTCGAGCGAACTCCCCGAGCTGATGGGGATGAGCGATGGGTTTCTGATGCTGGCCGACGGACGAGTGGGCGGACGCTTCACGCGGGCGGAGGCGACGCAGGAGGCGCTTATTCGGGCCGCGATGGGTCAGCACGACAATCGAAATTAACCTCGCGAAATTTTCCCATGCCAAGCCGCTTCACGCTCCGCGATTTCTCGCTCCTGTTCTCTTTGCTCGCCGTGTGGGCGTTTTTCGCCGTCGCGGCGCCGCAGTATTTGTCGGCGCGCAATCTCTCGTCGCTGGCGGTCGAGCTCGCCATCACGGGCACACTCGCGCTGGGCATGTTGCTGGTGATTTTGCCCGGCCACATCGATCTTTCGGTCGGGAGCGGGGTGGGGCTCGTGGGTGGCATCGCGAGCGTGTTGGTGTTCAACCACGACTGGCCGGCGGTGTTGGCCTTCGTGCCGGCGATTTCGGTGGCGCTGCTGATTTGGTGCGCGCAGGGCGCGTTGATCGTGCGGCAGCGCATCCCGGCTTTCATCATCACGCTCGGCGGACTGCTCATCCTGAAAGGTGTTTTCTGGAAGGTGATCAACACGCACACCGTGCCCGTGTCGCCGGGTGGGCGGCCCAACCTCTTCTCTCTGCTCACCACTTACTATCTGCCGACGGCCGCGAGCGTCGTGCTCGTCGTGCTGGTGCTGGCCGTGCTCATCGCCATGGCGGTGCGGGCGCGGCGGCGGCGGGCCGCGATGGGATTTGCGGTGGACGAGCCGGAGATGGCGTTCATGAAGCTCTTTCTTACGGCGCAAGTGCTGCTGTTGTTTGTGCTCACCGTGAATCAGTTTCGCGGCATTCCGTTTCCCGTCGTGATTTTGGGCCTCGTGGCACTGGTGATTCATGTGGTCACGCGGCACACGCCGTTTGGCCGGCACCTTTACGCCATTGGTGGCAACGAGGAGGCGGCGTTCATCTCCGGTGTGCCGGTGCAGCGGGTGGTCATCATCGCCTACACGTTACTCGGCGGCATCGTCGCGATCACGGGCTTGCTGCAAACGGCCTACGCGGGCGCCTCGACGACTACGGTGGGCGACTCGATGGAACTCGACGCCATCGCCGCGTGCGTGATTGGCGGCACGAGTCTGCGCGGAGGGCGCGGCACGGTGCCCGGCGTGATTTTTGGCGCGCTGATCATGGCGAGCCTGCTCAACGGCATGACGCTGCTCGCGGTGGCCCCGGAGGCGAAGTTCATCGCGCGCGGCGCGGTGCTCACGCTCGCAGTCTGGATGGATGTGAAGCTGGCACGGCGTTAGGCAAACGCCCCGGCGAAGACCGCGACGGTGGAGGCCGGCGGTCGCACGGGTTTCCCCTCCCGATCAATGAAGGCGTGGACGGTGTGGCCGGTGGCGAGGAGCTCGTCGCCCCGGCGCACTTCGTAGTCGAGGCGGATGCGGAGGAGAGGTTTCTCGCGCAGGGTGGTGACGATGGTGATGGTGTCGTCGTAGAGCGCGGGGCGCTGGTATTTCACGGCGACTTCCAGCACTGGCAGGCGAAAGCCATCGGCTTCAAGCTGCCGGTAGATGATGCCCATTTCCTTCAGCAGCGTGGTGCGGCCGACTTCGAACCACGGCAGATAACTGCCGTGATAGACGACGCCCATCATGTCGGTCTCGGCGTAGCGGACGACGATCTGGCTCCGTGAAACGATCATGGCGCGACCCATTTAGGGTTGAACAACGCCTCGGCGGATTCTTTCCAACAGTTCCGCCTCGCCCATTCGCGACCGGCGGCGCCGAGCTTTTTACGCAGCGGCTCGTCGTGAATCAGTTTCTCGAACGCTGCGGCCAATTGCACGGGCCGGTCGGGCGGGACGAGCAAGCCGGTCACGCCGTCGACCACCGCCTCGGAAACCCCGCCGACATCGTGAGCGACGACGGGGAGGCCGTGGGCCGCAGCCTCCAAATAAACCAGTCCGAAGCCCTCGACGCTGCGATTCAGATTCACGCTCGTCATCGCGAAAATATCGGCGCCCTCGTAGATTCCAGCGAGTTCTTCGTCGGGGAGATTGCCAAAAAACTGGACCTTGAGATCGGGTTGGGCGGCGGCGGTGGTCCGCAGTTGTTGCTCGTAGTTACCTTTGCTCTGGCCGCCGACCACCCAGTATTCGAGGCGCG
>JBDSGI010000300.1:0-9183 GCA_039919035.1 Opitutaceae bacterium | reverse complement strand
CTTGTCCCAGAGTTCGATCCGGGTGCCCGAAACCCCCATCTTTACGACGCCGACCCGGAATTCTTTCGGAAGATTGGCCACCATCGTGCGGCCGAAATAATCCACGATGGAAATGCCGCGGGTGCGGCGGGTCAGCGGCGGAATGGCGTCATACCACTGTCCCATTTGCCGGTTGCGGTCGGGCGTGTCGAAGTCCGCCAGCACTTGAAAGCGGGAGTTGACCGTGCGATCGCGTTCCTCGATTCGACCACCGCCCTCCATGTTTGACTGCCCGAAACAAAGGTAGACGTGGAAATTCGGGTCGGGCGCGGCGAACGTAGACGAGACGAGCACGAGCCCAGCCGCCAAGAGGGAAAAACGGAAGGGTTTTTTCATAATGATGGTTTCGATTTCTTAGGCGGAGTCAGTGGGCAGAAACCTACCCGACGCATCACCACGAAAGGCACGGACGGAATTCGCCGCTGAACTGGACGCGGCGAATAAGGTTCAGTCTCGGAAGGCTTTTTGGAGCAGCGTGTGCAGGTAAATGCGCCAAATTTGGTAGTCGTGGCCATAGCCGGTATCTTCGCTCCAGATATGTTTGATGCCTTTTTCTTTGAACGCGGCGTGGAGCGCACGGCCACCATTCACGGCGCCGTCCTCGGTGCCTGACCCAATGAAGATTATTTTGTAGTCGCCGTTTGTTTTCGCCGGGTCAGCCAGCAGTCGGGCCGTGCTGGGCGTCTGGGCACCCGAGTAGCCGCTGAAACCGCCGACGTAGGAGAACAACTCGGGGTGGCGGAAGCCGATGGTGGTGCTGTGGCCGCCGCCCATCGAATAGCCCATGATGGCGCGGGCTTTCTTGTCCTTAATCACGCGAAATTCTTTTTCGACGTAGGCCACCACATAGCCGAGCAGATCTTTTTCCATGTAGCTCGGGCCGGCCGGGGCCGCGCCGCGGCCGGCCGCCGCACCGGGCGCAGCGTCTGCACCGGCGGCTGGAGCGCCCGCGGCTCCGGGACCCGCACCGCCGCGCGCGCCACGACCCGGTCCTGGCGGCGGGGGCGTGTAGCCGAGCGAGGCTTGCAGCGCGCGGACTTCCGGGAGCTTGCCGGTTGAGCCGGTCGTGTCGTGGCCGAAGGGCATCACGATGATCGCGGGGGCGGCTTTGCCCTCAGCGATGAGATTATCCATAATGGTGTTTGCCATGCCGGTCTGCGTCCAGCCGCGCTCGTAGTCGTTGGCACCATGTAGGAGATAGAGGACGGGATAACTCTTACCGCTCGTGGCATAGTCCGGCGGCGTGTAGATGACGACGCGGCGGGCGGTCTTGTTTTCCGGATTGAGATAGTGGTGCTCGATCAGGTTACCGTGCGGCACGTCGCGGAACATCATCCACCCTGAGTCTGTGCCAGGGAGCGCGACGACACTTTTGTAAACGCCGGAGGCGGGGCGGACGAAGGTGTTCTGTGGATCGGGGGTCGAGAACCCGTCCACGACGAACCAGTATTGATAGTAGCTCGGCGCGAGTTTCGGAGAGGTGTAGGACCAGACGCCGTTGTCGTCCTTGGTCATGTCGAAGCCGGCGGAGCCATTGACCGAGACGTCGCCGAGCTTGGGGAAGTCGGTAAACACCCGCACGGTTTTGGCATTGGGCGCCTGAAGGCGGAACGTGATCGTGCCGTTGGCATTGACCTCGGGGGAGCGAGCGGCGGTGACGACGCTTGCCTCAACGCCGGGTCCGCGGCCACCGCGACCGGGCCCACTGCCGCCGGGAGGATCGTTGTTGATTTGGGCTTGAGCGGAGACGACGCCGAACGAAGTGATCGCTGCTGCGGAGAGTAGACGAGTTATACGATTCATGGGGATGGAGAGGAATGCCACGGCGCAACCTGGCCGGTCGGGCAGGGGTAGATTTTCGGTGGGATTGGACTGGTGTTTTTCGGCGTGGAAACCTTGTGGACCCCAGTCGGAAGTGGCGGCGGATTTTGGCTCGCGCCCTTCACTTCGTTGCCGGTCTGTAATCTCGCCAGAGCCACTCAAGCGCGGGAGCCAGGGTCTGCGCGCGGGCAGGACGGTCGACGTGGCCTGCTTCCTTGCAATAGACAAACTGGTAGGGATAGCCCTTCGCCTTAAGGGCTTCGGCCAAGCGCTGGTTGGCGATCACCCAGTTGAACATACCGGCGCCCGAGGAATTCGCGCCGTTGTCCCTTTCGCCGACCTGCAGCCAAATGCGCAGGGGTTTATTCGGCGCCGTTTTCGGGATGAAATTTTCGTGGTATTCCCACGCGCCGTGCGGCGCGTCGGGGCCGTTGCGCAGATTCACGAAGGTGCCGGAATACACGAGCACGCGCCGGTAAAGCTCCGGGTGGAACCAAGCCATCGAAAGCGCGGCCGCGCCACCCGAACTACCGCCCAGCGTGGCGCGGGCGTTTGGGTCGGACGTGAAGGCCACGTTGTATTCATTCGCCACACGGGGCAGCACCTCGGCCTCAATGAACTCGGCGAATTTGCCGGACACGGTGTCGTATTCGACGCTGCGTTGGCTGCTCGGCATGACCATCA
The DNA here is from genome assembly GCA_039919035.1 of Opitutaceae bacterium. GTDB lineage: Bacteria > Verrucomicrobiota > Verrucomicrobiia > Opitutales > Opitutaceae > ER46. The sequence goes on along the minus strand of JBDSGI010000300.1, from coordinate 6,639 downwards.
CGGCGATCAGCGCGGGGAGCCGTTTGTCGGCGATCAGGTTGTCCAGGATGGTCGGAAGATAGGGCGCGGGCTTTTGATCATGCGCGCCCATCGCATCGTGGCAGAACAGCAGTGGCGCACGCGTGCCGGGGACGTAACCGGCGGGAATGTAGACGACAACCTCGCGCGTGGCAGCTTCGTTAACCTTGCCGTCGCGGCCAGCCGTGGGCGGATAAAATTTACTGCCGGCAAGCGGGAGCTGAAACGTCTCGACGCGACCCTGCGGGCCGCGGTTGCGCAACGCATTCTCGGGCGCGGGGGCGTAGGGCGGCGCGACCGAGTAGTCGCCGTCGCCCGCCCCCGGCTGCCAGAGGGGCAGCTCAGCGAGCTTGTTGAGTGCGGCCTGGTCTGCGGCAGTGAGCGGGGCACCGCGTCCGCCGCGAGGCGCGCCCGTCTGACCGGTCGCGGCCGGCGGACTCGCTACCGGTTGAGCCTCCGCGCGAGGATCGCCGAGGGTCCCGATGGCCAAGGCGACCGCGAGGAAACCCGCGGAGGGGCGCTTCGACGATCGCATGGCTAGATATTTCCGAGCCTTCCCGTCGAGTCGCCGAAGCGATCGAGGCGCTGCGGACCGCCGACGCGGTCGATCATGTTCAGGAAAAGATTGGTGACCGGATCGTCGTTGAAGCGGGTGTAACGGCCGGGTTGCAGGGTGCCGCCGCCATGACCCGCGAGAATCACGGGGAGATTTGAATGCGTGTGGCGGTTGCCGTCGGCGTTACCGCTCCCGTAGACGATTTGGGAATTGTGCAGGAGAGAATGGCCATCGACGTCCTTCGTGGCCTCCATCTTCTCGAGGAAATAAGCGAGCTGGCTGACATACCAGTGATCGATTTTTTCGACCTGCGCGATCCAGTCCGCCTTGTTGCCGTGGTGCGATAGGTTGTGGTGGCCGTCGTTGACGCCGATTTCGTCGAAGGGACGGTTGTTGCCATCGCCGCCGATCATGAACGTGGCGACGCGCGTGGAGTCGGTCTGAAACGCCAGGTGCAGCATGTCGAACATCAGCCGCACATATTCGGTGTGGCTGGCAGGGATGCCGGCTTCGGGCGCGTCGACGGTCGGCTGCGGGCGACCGGCACGGGCCTGCTCCGCGCCCTGAATGCGCTGCTCAATCTCGCGGACGCCGGTGAAATACTCGTCGACCTTCGCGCGGTCACGGCCGGACACCTCGCGCGTGAGGCCGCGGGCTTCACTTTGGATGAAGTCGAGGACCGAGCGTTTCTGCTCCTGGCGGATGGCGAGATTTTGCGCGCGCTCCTTCGGGGTGCCGGCGCCGAACAGCCGCTCGAACAGCATCCGCGGATTCACCTCGGGCGTGAGCGGACTCGTGGGCGAACTCCAGGCGAGGTTGTGCTGGTAAACGCAGGCGTAGTCGGTGTCGCAGGTGCCGACGTTGAGCACGGTATCGCACGACAGCTCGAGCGAGCGGTGCGGTGTGAGAAGTCCGATGCGCTGCGCGATGATCTGATCGGCGGAGACACCGGCGTGAAAATCGGCGCCGTTGGTTTTCTTGATGCGCACGCCGGAGAGAAAAGTGGCGTTGGCGCGCGCGTGATCGCCGCCGCCATCAGCTCCACCGTTGGCGGAAAGATCGGCGAGGCCGCCGAGCACCTGGAGGTGCTGCTTCACGTTGGCGAGCGGGGCCATCGTGCGGTTGAGCGTGAAATCGCTGCCGGTGTCCGTCGGCCACCACGCGGCGGGAATGGCCCCGTTGGGAAAATAAAGAAACGCCGTGCGCAGCGGCGCGCCGGTGGCGGTGGTGGCAACCGCGTTGCCGGTCGCCGCGGTCGCCGCGGACGCAGCGCGCAGGCGCGACGAAAACGACTCCAACGCCGGCAGCGCCATGCAGACGCCGAGGTTGCGGAGAAAACGGCGGCGATTCAGGGAGTCGGAGGGAGCGGAGGCGTTCATTGGGAATTGGCCGGTGAGGTGGTTGGGCTTGTAGTCGTGACGGCGTGCGGCGTGACGCGGCGCTGTTGAAACGCGGCGGATTCGAGGACGCCGAGCAAGAGCGTGGAGAAGCGACCTTTATCCTGATCGACGCGGGCGACGATGGCGTCGAGCGTGGGCATGTCGTAGTATTCGGTGCCGCGGCCGAGCACGTAGGTGAAAAGTTTTTCGGTGAGCGTGTGGTAGAACTCAAGGCGGTGTTGCTCGACGAGCGCGCGTTTCAAATCGCGGACGCCGGCGAATTTTTCCCCCGTGGCGAGTTCGCCCGCCGGATCGATCGGCTCGCCCGAGTCGTGCGTGCGCAGTCGGCCAAAGGCGTTGAAGCTCTCCAGTGCGAGGCCTGGCGGATCCATGCGCGCGTGGCACGAGGCGCACTTCGAATCGGCGCGGTGCAGGGCAAGCAGTTCGCGCTGGGTGAGTTTCTTTTCGCCATCCTTGGGCTTCACGTCCTCCAACGAGGGGATGTCCGGCGGCGGCGGTGCGGGCGGCGCGCCGAGGATATTTTCGAGGATCCATTTGCCGCGTTTCACGGGCGAGGTGCGCGTGGGATTCGAGGTGACCGTCAGCACGCTGCCCATCGTGAGCACGCCACCGCGCACGGAATCGGCCGGCAGCTCGATGCGGCGCAGCGCCGAACCCTTGATGTCGGGGATGCCGTAAACGGCGGCGAGCGGTTCGTTGACGAACGTGTAATTACTCTGGAGCAACTCGAGCACGCTGCGATCGGCGCGCACGATGTGGTCGAGATACGCCTCGGCCTCCTGCTTCATCGCGGCGCGAATATCGAGGGTCAGCTCGGTGCCCGGCGGTGGGCGACGGCGGCCGAAACCGAAACCGGGTCGGGGAAAATTTCCGGCTGGCCGCGGTTGGCCAGCGAAGCCTGGCGGCGCCCCCGCCCCCGGTGGCACACCGCCCGGCGCGGTCGCGACGGCGACTGCGGGAGGCGCGGCGGGAGCAGGCGCGGCGATCGGCGTCTCGCCCGGCGCGGCGGGCGGCGCATCGGCCGCCATGACGACCGTCGAGTTGATCTGGACATCGAGCACGCCACGCGACTGGAGCCACTGGCCCGCGAAATTCTCCGCCAGGGCCCGCGACTTCGGATCGGCGAGCAGGCGCTGAACCTGAGCCTTGAAATTTTTGCGCAGTTCCCCGCGCGCGGCGAGCTGCGTCAACTCGTCGTCGGGCAGCGAAGCCCACAGCGCATACGACAGGCGCGAGGCGAGCGAATATTCGTCGAGCCGGGCATACGGCTGGCCGGCTTGAGCGGGCTCGGTATTTTCGACGTGGAAAAGAAAACGTGGCGAAGCGAGGACGGCGACGATGGCTTGCGCCATGCCCTTCTCAAACGTGATGCCGGGGAGCGAATACGCCTTGTCTGCGATGTCGACGAGCTGGTCGATGGTCGCCGGGGTGACGGGCCGGCGAAAAGCCTTGGGCACGAAACGCGCCAGCACTTCCCGTGCATACGCGCGGCGCGCGACGGGATCCTCGGGCGGTTTGTCGCGCGGGTAGAAACGCCGGTAGTTGGGATGGTGATCCCATTTCTCCTTTTCGAGCGGGCCGTCGAAGATCACGAAGAGGACGCGGTATTCCATCTTGGTGCGGAGCGGCTTGAGGTCGGGAAAAACCGGCGTGAGTTCGCAGCTCACCACGTGGTCGCCGGGCTCCCACTGGAAGGTGAACGTGTCGGTCAGGTAGTCCATGTCCGCCCATTCGTATTCCTTGTCTAGGATCACCTTGCCGTCAGCCTTCCACACGACGTGGGCGTGCTGGGGATCGACGGGGGTAGCCTCGCCGTCGATCTTGGTGTTGAGCATCAGGCGGTATTCTCCGGCTTTCTTGATCGTGAAGGTATGGCTCGTGGTGCGCGCCTGATAGTAGGAATAGTTCGCGGCGTTTTGTTTGCCGTCCGCGGTGACGAAATCGCCGCCCTCCAACATGCGTGTCGACATGACGACCGTGTCCATCGGCACGCCCTTGTGCACCGCAGCGATGGCGGCCTCGATGAATTTTTCCATCCGCATCGGCGAAAGGCTCAGCACATCGCCGATGTTGTCGAAGCCGTAACCGACATCGTCCGGCGGCAGCGCGGCATCAGCGTCGAAGTCGACGCCGATGAGATCGCGGAGAGTATTGCGATACTCGGTGCGATTGAGGCGCCGGACGGTGACCCGGCCGGGATCGGGGCGCGCGGGATCGAGACCGAAGGCGCCGGTCTTGATCCATTGCTCCAGGGCGAGTTGCTCGGCGGACGTCGGTTGCCTCTCTTCCGGCGGAGGCATGACGTGCGAGCGGGTGTTGCGGAGAACTTTCAGCCACAGCTCTGGATTGCGGAGCAGCTGGTCGGTGGTGGTGAGTTCGTCGAACGCGAGTCCAGCCTTTTTGGTGCCATCACCGTGGCAGTCGTAGCAATGCTTCCGCAGGATGGGAACGACGACATTTTCAAACTGCGTGAGCGCCGTCCGATCCGCGGGGGAGGCGCTGACGATTACCGCTGGAGCAGCGGTGCTCTTGGCAGCGGAGCGCTTTTCCGCGGCGAGGAGCACTGATGTCGAAAGCAGGAGGGAAACGGTTGCGACCATCCCGCCGCTCCGAATTCCGAGCCGGAGAAGGGCCGCCGCCCCTACCCTGCGGGCGACAAAATATCCCGGGCTACGGGATTCGTAAACGGAGGCTTCGGGTGGTGTTGCCATGGCACTAGGTCGCGAGTGGTTTCAAGGCGTGACAATCAAGGTGACCTCCCTGAGGCGCCGGTGCCCGCGGGAGATACAGACGCAGGGATAGCGATGGCGGTTGCGGCGCGACGGCCGCGCGCGCATGCACCGCAATCGGCGCCAGTAGAAATAATGATGAGTAAACGCGCATGGATGACGGGCAGCCTCGAATTGGGATCAAACCGTGCTCGCGACATCCACCGGTTTAGAAACTAAACGTCGTGGTGAACGATATTTTCCGCGGATCGAGGTAGTTGAAGCCGTTGTTGACCATGCCCCCGACGAAGGGGTTGGTGGCCTGCCCGAGCTCTCGATAGGTCGTGTAGCTCTGGAAGAGCAGGTCGTCCTTGTCGAAGACGTTGTTAACGTTTACCTGAAATCTCCAGTTATACTTACCCATGCGCCGCGAGTAGGACACGTTCATGTCCTGCACCCAGTAAGACGTGGAGTAAACATAAGCGAACGAGGCCTGCTTGGCTTGATCCGGAGTGGCCGTGCCGCCGATGGGAAGATTGAACAGGATGTTCGGGCTGACCGAGCCCACTTTGCGCTGACCGCGGCCGCTGAACGCCCAACCCGCCGAAAAACCGCGCAGCTTGCTGTCGCGCGCAAAGGAGTAGTTCGCATTGAATGAGCCCGTCCACTTGTTGGTGCCGTTGTTCACCGTCCCGGGCGCAATGCCCGCGAAGTTGTTTTGGAGGTTCAGGATCTGGTTGCGAATCTGGGTCTGGTTGTCGGTCGTGAGGACATCGCCCTTGTCGTTGCGCAGGTTGTTCGCCCACTCCGTCCATTTCGGCAGAAAGGCCGCGAAATAGCCCTGGGTCACAGGGCGGATCGAGATGTTCTCGGTCTTCGGCAGCGCGTAGTTGGCGGTCATCCGCCAGCCGTTGTGGTTGCCGGTGACTTGGAACTCATAACCGTTGGTGTTGATCGCCGCGACATCGCGCCAGGAGACACCGGTGTAGTCCGGGTTGGAGTTGTAGGAGTTGCCCGCGTTCGCCCAGAGGGAGTTGAAGTTGCCGGCAGGCGGACCGTCGATGCGGTCGACCTGCTTGTTGTCGTAGCGCCGGAGCTCGGAGTAGATCGCGCCGTCCAGGAGACTCAGGCGGATGCCATACTCCCGGCCGCTGCCAGTCGTCGCACCGAAGCCTTGGCTGACAATGGTGCCGTCCGGGTTCCAACCGGTGATCTTCGCTGCACCCGAGGTGGGGGGTGCAAAATTCTCCGAGTAGTTGTAGAACACGCCGAAACGCTGTTTCGGGTCGAGCCAGACGACCGCGCCGACGTTGCCGGTGATCGGCTTGGCCTTGCCGATATTCCAGGCGCCCGGACGATTGCCGACGCCGGGAACGAAGCCGCCGTAGCTCTGGAGACCGTTGCCATCCGGGAAGCCGGCGATGTTGCCCTGCTGCCGGTTGAGCTGGTCGTCACGGCGCATCCCGAGCACGAGTGAAACGCGCTCGTCGAGAAACGAGGTGGCGGCCACGCCCTGGAGGTATTTGATGTCCTTGAACTCGGTGGAGGCGAAGCCGGTCTGCACAAATCCGTAGGTGAAACCGGGCGTGCTTGCCGGCAGAAACTGGCTGCCATATTTAAGCGGCTCGTCGACATAGTAACGATACCGCAGGGTGTTTTCCGCGGCGAGCCAGTTTTGGTTCGGGCCATTGAGACGCGCGGGGCTGAAGCCACGGGCTTCGAAGCGTTCATTGCGTTCACCGATAATCGCCGAGAACTGACCCTTGCCGCGGAACGGCAGTTTGGTGTTCCAACGGAGCAGGCCACGCCATTCGTGGACGTAATTATCCTGATGGCCTTTGCCCGGGGTGGCCTCGGCATAGGCGACGCCCACCTTCGGGTTGGCCTGCCCGTTCGGAAGAAAGCGATTGATGTCGAGCTGGAGGGTGCTGGCCCGCGCATTGGAGCGCTCGTTGCG
>JBDSGI010000299.1:0-2525 GCA_039919035.1 Opitutaceae bacterium | reverse complement strand
GGCAAGAACACCGTCACCGGTCTCGGCCTGCGCAACAGTTTCTATTTCCGCTATGAGCAGCCCGAACTCATCAATCTCAAGGAAGAGTTCGTGAAGGGCATCGGCAGCGTGAAAGTGCAATGGACCTTCGCCGGCAACAAAATCGGCTGCGAGTTCGCCTACACGGTGAAGCAGCAGGTCACGCTCGACAAATTCCGCTACTGCCTCGCCATCGCCGCGCCCCACTCGAAGTATCACGTCCCGGGCGCGCTCGCCCTCGGGGCCCAAGGCCACCGTTGCAGCGTGGCCAAGGACGATTTCCAGGCGGCCTGGCTCGACACCGAAGTCGTTAGCGCCGACCCGACCTACCGCACCAACTACGGCAAGGTCCACTACCTCCAATACCTCGTGCGCGATCACCCGTTGATCATGCGTCCCGGCCACGTTTACCGCTTCGCGGTGAACTTCGAGCCCGACGTGACGCACATGGATTCCTGATTTCTCCGCTCTTCCGCGTTTCAGCGATTCATTCTGAAGATCACGGAATCGCGGAAGGGCCGAAACACGGAAAAATGCTGAGCCGAAGAATAATTCCGTGCCTCGACGTCAACGCCGGCCGCGTGGTCAAGGGCGTCAAGTTCCAGCAGCTCCGCGACGCCGGCGATCCGGTGCAGTGCGCGAAGGCCTACGACGCCCAGGGAGCGGATGAACTCGTCTTCCTCGACATCACCGCCTCGAGCGACAACCGCGGCATCATGCACGGCGTCGTCGCGGCCACCGCCGAACAATGCTTCATGCCGCTCACGGTCGGCGGCGGCTTGCGCAACGTCTCCGATATCGAGAAGATGCTGCGCAGCGGGGCCGACAAAGTTTCGCTCAACACCGCCGCTATCAAGGAGCCCGAACTCATCCGCGCCGCCTCCGATCGTTTTGGCGCGCAGTGCATCGTCGTCGCCATCGACGCGAAGCGTGAGCCCGACGGCAAGTCGTGGCGGGTTTACACCCACGGCGGTCGCAACCGCACCGAACTCGACGCCGTCGCGTGGGCCGAGCGCGCCGTCGCCCTCGGCGCCGGGGAGATTCTCCTCACCAGCATGGATGCTGACGGCACCCAAGCCGGCTACGACTGCGCGCTCACCCGCTCCGTGAGCGACGCCGTCAGCGTGCCCGTGATCGCCAGCGGCGGCGCCGGAACCCTCGACCACTTTGGCGAAGTGATTGAAACCGGTCACGCCAGCGCTGTGCTCGCGGCAAGCCTGTTTCACTTCGGGACCCTCACCATTTCCCAAGTGAAAAAACACCTCGCGGCGCGCGGCGTGCCGGTGCGGCGCTAGCAGCCAAAATCCTCGCGTAGCCGGCCAGCCCGAAGACCGAGTAGCCGAAATCGTGAGATTTTGGCTCGTTCGTCCCGCCAAAATCTCACGATTTCGGCTACCCAGTGGGCGCAACTTCGGGCTGCGCTTCCTCAACCACCGGCGCCTTTACCTTCGGCGGCCCGACCAGCACGCTCAGCTGCTCCTGCACTGCCACGAAAAACTCCGGCGTGAGATCGCCCACGGGCACCTCGAAGATCGCCTTGGATTTCGCGTGCTCGTAACGGTTGCGCGCGCGGTCCGCCGTGAGGCCGCGCGGCCGGAGGATCTTTTTTCGCTCCAGCATCAGCGCGAGAAACTGGACGAGCCGCGTGTTCTCCGGTGTGGGCTCCGTGGTCGGATCGGCGAGGGCGACGAACAGATTTTCCGCCGTCAACTTGAGCGCCCGATCGGAGTTTTCTCCCGCGCGGCGCGGTTTGTAAGCCTGGACCCAGCTGCAGGCGACAAATCCTTCCGGCGTGAAATTCGCGGCGTGTTTCTCCAGCACGTCGTAGCGCACGATCTCCAGCGCGGCGCCCACGCGCACGAGATAACTCGCCACGCGGTCGCCCTCGGCAAACGCCTCGCCCGATACCAGGCAGGTCATCGCGAGCGGCTGGAGATGCATTTCCATAGGCTTTCCTGTTTACTCCCGCTCACCATGGAAGCTAGCACTTTTGCGCACATTCCTCATTCGTGACCACACCGCCCGCCCTTCCGTCTGATTTGCTCCTGCTCGCCATTGACCTGCAGCCGAAGTTTCTCGCCGCCATGGCGGACGCCGCGACAGTGCAGCGGCGTTGCGAGTTTGCCGTCGCGGCGGCGCGCGGACTCGGCCTCAGCGTGGCCTTCACGGAACAGGTGCCGGAAAAACTCGGTGTCACCGCTCCGACCCTGCGCGCCCTCGCACCGGAGGCGCCGGTTTGGGCCAAGCAAACGTTCTCGGCCCTCGCCGACGACGCGATTCGCGCAGCCCTGCTTGAGCACCATCGCGTGCAGCATCTCCTCCTGTGCGGCATCGAGACCCCGGTCTGCGTTTATCAGACCGCCGTCGCGGCAATCGCCGAGGACATTCAGGTGACCATTCTCAGCGACGCCGTCGGCGCGCGCCGGCCCGACGACGCCCACGCTTGCCTTGCCGCCCTCGCCCGTGCCGGCGCGCATGTGCTACCGTCTGAGACGGTGTTCTACGCG
>JBDSGI010000298.1:0-7222 GCA_039919035.1 Opitutaceae bacterium | reverse complement strand
TCTTGGCCGATGTCTATCGCACCGAGGGCCGCTTCTCGATTTTGCACGACGGCGCGCGCCGCCGGCAGACGATCACCTGTCATCCCATGCGCGATGTGCAGTCGTTCGTCGCCGAGGCCCGGAAAATCATCGCCGCGAAAGTGCCTCTGCAGAAAGGCGTCTATCTCGAGTTCACCGGCGCCGCGCAGGCGCAGCAGGAGGCGACGCGGGAACTGCTCTTACACTCCGCCATCGCGGCCGTTGGCATCCTGATGCTGCTCGCGGTGGTGCTCGGGCATTGGCGGAATCTCTTGGTGATTCTGGTGAATCTGCCCTTCGCTCTCGCGGGAGGCGTGCTCGTGGTTTACGGCGCGAAGCTCTTTGGTTCCGAGAGCCTCGGCGCGCTCACGATGGGTTCGTTGGTAGGATTTGTGACCCTCTTCGGCGTGACGACCCGCAACGCCATCATGCTGCTGTCCCACTGCGAGCACCTCGTGACGGTCGATGGTCTGGCGTGGAATTTGGCCACTGCCACCCGCGCCGCTTCCGAGCGCCTCGTGCCTATTCTTATGACCGCGACCGTGACCGGGCTCGGTTTGCTGCCACTCGCGTTGAAGAGCGGCGAGGCCGGCTGTGAAATCGAGGGCCCGATGGCGCTGGTGATCCTAGGGGGCCTCGCTACCTCCACGACGCTCAACTTGCTCGTGTTGCCGACCCTCGCGTTGCGCTTCGGGCGGTTCGGCATGAAAGCGCCCACCGCTTGATTCGACTTGCCCTTAGGCGCGGCGGAGATTTCCGCGATACGAGCGAACCCTCGCCCGCCGCCGGTTTCTCCGTCATGATGCGCCGATTTCCTTGCGCGGAGGGCGACGGCGATGGCAGAAGGGCGCGTGCGCATCGTGATTGTCGAAGACCATCTGATCTTCCGGGACGTATTGCGAAAGGTCTGCGCGGTTGAGCTCGTCCATGACGTGGTGGGCGAGGCGGCCGACGGGCTCACGGCCATCGATCTGATCGGACGCCTGCGGCCGGACGTCGTGTTGTTGGACCTACAGTTGCCGGTCCTTGGGGGGTTCGGGGTGATTGCGGCAATCGCCGAATCGGCGCCAAAGGCGAAGGTGGTAATTTTGTCCTCGCACTGCGACGCCTTTACCGTGCATCGCGCCGAGGACGCGCGGGTGCGTGGTTTCGTGGATAAAAACACGAGCAGTGTCGAAGCGGTGAAGCAGGCGCTCGGAGCCATCGAGAAGGGGGGGACGTGGTTCTCGCCTGCCTTTCGAACCATCCAGGCGGAGCTGCGCCGGGATCCCAACGCGTTCGACAAGCTGATGACGAAGCGCGAGTGCGAGGTGCTCGGCCATGCCGGTGTGCCGCTCAGCGATGAGGTGACCGGCGCCGCGCTTGGGATTTCGCGGGAGACGGTCGAGAAGCACCGGCTGAACCTGATTCGAAAACTGGGACTAAAGACCAATACGGACCTCGTCCGCTATGCGCAGACGAACGGGTTTACGCTGGGAGCAAAGCCGGCTGGCGGCGGTTCATTGATTCCGTGACTGCTTCGATCGCGCGGCGGACATCGGCCAGTGGTTGCTGGCAGGTGCGTGGATCGGTCGCCGTGCGAGCGGCGGTTGCAAGGTTGCGGGCGGCGTCAGCCAAGTCGGCGGCACCGATCATTTTTGCGTGGCCCAGCAACTGATGCGCGGCCGCGCCGAGTTCGGTGGAATCGGCGGCTGCGGCAGCCGACGTCAGGCGGCCCTCGACCGCGCGAAGGGCGGCGGTGAAGCGCTCGATTTCAGCGTGCATGCCCCCGGGCGTGCCGTCGGCCAGATAGCCGATTAAGCGCAGGTCGAGTGGTTCTTCATTGGCCGGGGCGGGCAGGGGAGCGGCGGCAGCCGCGAGCTGGCGGCGGCCGGCGTTGAGGAAAACCTTGCGGAGTTTTTCGGGAGTGACCGGTTTGCCCACAAACGCGTTCATGCCGGCGTCAAGACAGAGCTGGCGATCTGCGGCGGTGCAATAGGCCGTCACCGCGAGGAGCAGGGCGGACTGACCTTCGGTCTCCATTTGCCGGATTTGTCGGGCGACTTCTGTGCCGTCCATGTCGGGCAGATTGCGGTCAAGGAGCACGATGTTGAAGCGCTTCGCGCCGAAGAGCGCGATGGCTTCGGCGCCGGTGTGGGCCCGCTCGCAGGTGAGGCCCAGTCGCGCGAGCACGGCAGTGGCCGCCCACGCGTTGTAGTCCGTGTCCTCAACCAGCAACACGGCGGTGTTTGGGAGCGCGGGAGCGGGGGTGAGTGCGGTGTCCGGTGCGGCCGCGAGGTTGAGCGGCAGGCGCAGGAAAAAACGCGCGCCACCGCCGGCGGGGGTATCGATCCCCACGGCACCACCCATGTGGTCGGCCAGCAGGCGACAGGCCGCAAGGCCAAGGCCGCGACCTTCGATCAGCATGCCAACGCGCGAGGGCTCAAGCCGGGAGAATTTCTTGAACAACGCCGCCCGGTCTTCGGGCCGGATGCCGGGACCGCGGTCTTGCACGAAGAACTCGACTTCACCGGGAGCCTGATCGGGCAGCGCCACGCTGAGGCGAATCTCGCCGCCGGCGTATTTCAGCGCGTTCGAAACAAAATTCATCAGAATCTGTTGGATGCGGCCGGCGTCGCCGACCACGGCGGCGGGAAATCCGGGCGGCACGTCGATCGTGAGGCGGGCCCCGCGGCTGGCGGCATCGGCGAGAGTGGTGGCCACCACGGAGCGGAGCAGCTCCGCCGGAGAGAAACGGGCGGGCCGCAGTTCGATCCGGCCGGCCTCGATGCTGGCGAAGTCGAGCACGTCGTCGACGAGGGTCGACAGATACGTCGTGCATTCCCGCAGCGTCGCGACCATCTCGCGCTGACGCGGTTCAAGGCGGGTATCCTCCAACCCGAGCGCGAGGCCGACGATCCCGTTGAGCGGATTGCGGATGTCGTGGCTCATGTTCGCCACAAACTGGGTTTTCGCCGCATTGGCCGCCTCCAGCTCGGCGGTGCGCTGCCGCACCTTGTTTTCGAGCGAGGCATTGCGGCGCTCCAGCGTGCGCACGCGCCACCGGTAAAGGCCGTAAATGGCCGGAGCGAGGGCGAGCACCGCGCCGAGCGCGGCGGGCCACGTGCGCCACCAAGGCGGCAGAATCTCGATCGTCGCGCGGGTGACGGCACTGGCCACGCCAGTATCCGCCACGGTGCGCACCTCAAACGTGTAGCGGCCATCGCGCACGGCGGTGAATTCCCTGCGCGAGGAGGTGCCCGCCGGAATCCAGTCCGAATCGAGCCCCACGATCCGGGTCTCAAGGCGTTGGGTCGGCCGGACGGCGATCTGCGGCGCGGCAAAACGAAATTCAATCGATTCGGTCGAGTAGGGAAGTGCCCCCGTCACGGTCGCCCAGGTGGCGCCAGCGCCGGCGCGGGCGAGCGTGTGCAGGCTCGGGGCCCGGGGTTGCTCGGTTCGCGGCCCAGCGGCGACGAGGTGGCGGAGCACCCCATTGTTTCCGCCAATCCACAACGCGGTGGTTCCGTCCGCGAGCGGTTCGGCCACGAGACTTTGCGGCGCGCCGATGGTTTCGATTCCGTCGACGGCGTGGGGCCTCCAGCTGGCTCGCCCGCCTTCGAATACAATCTTTCCGAACATGGGTGGCTGCGCTCCAGATCGAGCGAGGGCCACCCAGAGCCCCGAGCGGGTGTGCGTGGGGGAAACACCGAGAATCTCCCGCCGAGGAAAGTCCTGGATGGCGGTGAAGACCGTGGCTCCGCGACTCTTTAGCCAGGCGCCGGTGCGGGCGAAAACCAAGATGTCGCCCTCGTCCGTGTCTACTGCAGTGGAGGGACCCTCGATTGTGACGGGACCTTGCTGGTCGCGCACAGCATCGGTCACGTAGTGGCCTTGGTTTGAGACCATGATCAGACCTCGACTAAAAGTGCCCAGCCAGAGTCGGCCGTCGTCGCCCTCGGCAATCGATGTCACGAAGTCGGGCAGGCCGCTCGCCCGCATAGTGGCGGTTCCGTCCGGAGAGATCTCCTTCACGTCGCTGGCCTCGCTAATCAAAAGGTGATTCGGGGCCACCCGGGACGGTTCGATTAAAAATACGTCCCGGTTTCCGGTGTAAACGCGGGTAACGGTCGTGCCCTCGATCCGGTTTATTCCCCGCAGGGTGCCGAAGAAAACGCCGCTTGGGGTGGCACGAACCACGTAAGCGATTTCGTTGTTTCCGCTCTGCGTCGCAAAGCTGCGGCTGTCCTCGCTCTTGGTGAAGAGGTCCTCGTTGACGACCGCGAAAGCCTTCCCTCCGTTGACGGCAAGGTGGTGAATTCTTCCGGCTGGCAGGCCGGCCGTCCGGTTGAAAACCCGCGAAGGAGAGTCCAGATTGATGCGAAAGATATGGGAGGCGGAAGTGCCCCAGAGCTGCCGGTCGCGGTCGAGAAATACGCGGTAAACGTTGCGGGTGGGCAGGCCTTCGGCTTCGCTGACTCGTTGAACGATCTTGCCCTCGTGATCGACGATTAGGACGCCCTCGCGATTGGTGGCGAGCGCGAGCCGGCCGTCGTGCAGATCGGCGACCGACATCAGGATCGCTTGAACAATGGCTGCGTTTGTCTGCGTGTCCAACGGTCGCAGGTTGCCGGGAGACCAGAGCATCAAGCCACGACTGGTCACGAGGAGCCAGTCGCGGGGGAGTCGCTGCAGCCAAAAAACCCCTTCGTCGCCCAGTTCGCTCGCGGGAATCACGAGCTCGGGGCCGTTTTCCCGCATGGCCATCACGCCGGTGGGCTTGTGATGCACGTAAATCGTCCCATCGGATCGGCTCGCGAACAACCGCCGCGTCCCCGGCATGGGCCAGACCTTGAATTCCTGCCCGGTCCAGCGCAGCACCTTGCGGGGAGTCACGAACACGGCGCCGTTCTGTTCGGCAAATGCGAAGTAGATTGGTCCCGGTTCACGCTCAGACGCCGGGAGCGCGCTGACCAAGGAGTGATAGCGCAGACTGCCAGCGTGGTCCTCGAACCAGCCCAGCTCGTCCGTGGCGCCGGCCCAAATCCGTCCGTCTGGTCCGATATCCAAGCCGCGCAGGGGATATTTGTCGCGCATGGATGTGATGTCCCAGTGCCGACCGTCGAAGCTCGCGAGTCCGCGCGTGCCGAAACGATAGGTGCCGTCGAGATCGTGAACCATCGGCCAGATCTTGAAATCGATACCGATGTCTGGTGCGGCGTAAGACGATATAATCGGATAGCCGTCGAAGCCGGAGACCGGCGCACTGAGCGCGGCCAGAGCCGCCGCCATGCCTGCGCTTCTCCGCATTTTTCGCACGACTGACATGGGGTCTGATTCTGGCGGATCGGAAAAAATTGGCGATGGCAATTTCTTATTCTACCGGAATTCCGGTAAAATCGATTTTCGCGTTTTTCGGTGCCGTCGCGGCAACCTCTCAAGCGCTATGAAATCCACCTACCGAATCGTATTAGGAATTGTGTCCAGCTTGCTGCTTGCAGCGGGCTTTTCCCAGGCCGCTGGCAAGTTGGATCCGACGGGTTCGTCGCCGGCATGGACCTCCCACGCCGCTACCGAATCAGGCGCACCGGCCGGCGAGGATTGTGGACTGGAATGTGATATTGCGGACTGAGCCACTACTTGCCCCGTGCTAAGCCTCGCCCCTTTCCGCTACCGCAATGTCGCGGCTGAACACGGCGGCCCGATCGCCAAGATCGAGTCGAGTCGGGTCTCGGTCCGCGGCAGGCCGATGGTTCAGGCCAACGCCTGGCTCAGGTCCGATTTGGGCCGGAAGCGGGCAGGGGTGCTTTACCGGAACGCTGATGGCTCTGGCACCGACGCGGAGCCATCGGTAGCCCGCCATAAGGCGGTCTCCGAGGTGATGGAGCGTTGGGCGTTTCGGGCGACCGTCAGGTCGGAGCGGGCGGCCGAGTTCGGCTTCGATCTCGATCCTACTTCCAATGGCATGTCGGCCTTCCCTGGTTTGCTCCGGCGGCAGGCGCGCCGTTCGGCGGTGCTGGAGGCGATTGAGCGGCATTGCATCTTCGCTTGGTGGGAAGGGCGGGCGGAGGGCCGACAGTTTGACACCGACTGGCCGGGCGTATCAGCGGTGGCGATCAACGGTCCGTTCGGTGGCGTGGCGGTCATCGTCTTTGCCCGCACGGAATGGGGTGGCTACGCCTACGGCCACGCAGCGGAGGAATCGTTCGGCGCCGCGTGCGAGCGGGCGATTGTCGAACTCGCTCGCCACGAGTGGCTGCTCCGTTCGGTATGGCTGGCCCGCATCGCCGGTGAGACGGTGGCGCCGACGCACGTGCTGGAGCGCCGGTGTCTTTTTTTAGCGAGTGACGAAGGTCACGCGCTGTTCCTCGAACGAGTGGCGGCCCCGGCCCGTGGCGTCCCACTGCAACCGGAGGTAATCTGCGACCGGGATATTCCGGGGCCGTGGGACGAGTTCGCGACCGTCTGGCGATTTGCGCTACGGCCTGTTTCCGACGGATTCATCCGGGGCGGCGACAGCTATTTTTTCCTCTGATGGAGCGAAAATAATGAACGAATTTGTTAATTCCGGGCAACCATCCACCAATTCATTTGGCCTGGGCGCATTCACGATCTTGAAAGTGCTCCACCTAGCGAAACGCTGATCTAATCGCGTCCGAATCGGAGGCCGAGTAAGACCGCTTTGCGAGTATGTCCACCAGCAGCTAAAGGAACGCGGAATGCGCCAGTGGGAGCTGGCCGTGGTGCTCGGATCTTGCCGAGAAACCATCGGGTCATGAGAGACGAACCCATCTGAGCCAGAAGTCCCATTGCGGGAGCAAGTGGAGGCATGGCTTGGATTTGATCGACGCGAAACCGGAGACCCGCCGGGGCGCTATAATTTGACCCCTCAGGCTCAGAACGATGGTAAGCCAAACAAAATACAGATCGGCGCCGGCACGTTGATCACGCCCTTGGTTTGGTAGGTCAATTCGCCCGTCGCCGGATCGACCTTGTGCACTGACACGGTGTTCGAATCGGCCCCGGCTGCGAGCACCCAGCCGCCGTCCGGCGAGAGATTAATGTTGCGAGGAAACGCTCCGCGCACCGGTTGCACTTGAATGACCTTGAGCGCCGCGGTCGCCGGTTCGGCCCGGTAGACCGTCACCGTGTCGTGCCCCCGGTTCGACGAATAGACAAAGCGTCCGTTCGCGTGCACCAGGATCTCGGCTCCCGAGTTGTGCGT
>JBDSGI010000297.1:0-3460 GCA_039919035.1 Opitutaceae bacterium | reverse complement strand
AATGGGTGCGCCGTTTTCTTGGGCAACGACGAAAAAACCTTCGTCATCTACGTCGATCACGACGTGGGCCGGGCGATCCAGATGACGCTCAACGGCGTAAAAAAGGAACGGCCCCTCACCCACGATCTCATCGGCAGCGTGCTGCTCGGACTCGGCACCCAACTGGAACACATCGTCGTAAACGATGCGCGCGAAGGCACCTTCTTCGCCCGTATTTTGCTTCGGATGGAAAATGAACTCGGCAAGAAAATCGTCGAGATCGACGCGCGGCCGAGCGACTCCATCGTGCTCGCGCTCCAGCAGAAACGCCCGATTCACGTCGCGCGCGACGTTTTCGAAAATGTCGAGGACATGACCGAAATCCTTGAGCGGGTCCTTAAGCAGCAGACCAGCGAAAGCGACGACGAAGAGAAGGACACGCCGTTCTGAGGGCCGCATGACGACCGACGCCGCCCGCCTTCCTCTCCCCGCGGGCCAGCAGCCCGGCGGGCCGCTCACCGCCCTCGCCCCCATGCAGGACGTGACCGACCTCGCGTTTATGCGCGTGATCGCGCACTATGGCGCGCCGGATTATTTTTTCACCGAGTTCTTCCGCGT
Source organism: Opitutaceae bacterium (assembly GCA_039919035.1). Lineage (GTDB taxonomy): Bacteria > Verrucomicrobiota > Verrucomicrobiia > Opitutales > Opitutaceae > ER46. The sequence goes on along the minus strand of JBDSGI010000297.1, from coordinate 2,863 downwards.
CCACGCCCACTCGCGGCCCGAGGCGCACATCCTCCGCTCAATCGACGAGAACACCACCGGCCGCCCCGTCTTCGCCCAGCTGATCGGCGAGGAGCTCGGCCATCTCGCTCGCACCACCGAGGCCCTTCTGCGCCACAACGTCGCCGGCATCGACCTCAACCTCGGCTGCCCCGCGCCGAAGGTTTACAAGAAAAACGTCGGCGGCGGCCTCCTCCGCGAACCCGCTAAGATCGGCGAGATTCTCGCGATGCTCCGTGCCGCCGTGCCCGGCCTCTTCACGGTGAAGATGCGAATCGGTTTCGAGGACACCGCCAACTTCGACCGCATCCTCGATTTGGTGAACGAGCACCGCGTCGATCTCCTGAGCGTCCACGGTCGGACCGTGAAGGAAATGTATCGCAGCGAGGTCCACTACGACTGGATCGCCCACGCGGTGGCGCGGGTGCGCTGCCCGGTGCTCGCCAATGGCAACGTGACCTCCGCGCCGCGCGCCACCGAGATTCTCACCCAAACGCGCGCCGCCGGCGTGATGATTGGGCGGCATGCGATTCGGAATCCGTGGATTTTTCGGCAGTGCCGTGAGCGGTTCGCGAATCTGACGGTCACCCGCCTCACCCTCGGCGACGCGCGCGACTACGTGGAACGGCTCTATCACGCCACGCAGTCGCCGGAGATTCCGGAGCGCTATCACGTCAACAAGATGAAGAAGTATCTGAACTTCGTGGGCCAAAGTGTGGATGCGACGGGCGCGTTTCTGCACGACATGCGCCGCGCCCAGACGGAAGCCGAGTTGTTCTCGATCTGCGACCGGCATCTGCTCGCCGATCCGACGAAGGAATTTTCGCCCGAGCCCTATCCCGGCGTGATCGCGCGACCCAACTGCGAGACCCCGAGCGAAACGTCCGATGGTTGCTCGCTTGAATCCGTGACAGCGTAGGGGTCGGCCGCGCGGGCTGATCGCGCCGGAGGGATAACCGGCTGTTTCCCCCTTGCGACGGGCCGGACCGGATTCGCAGACTGACCGGCGATGTCGCATTCGTTCGCGCGCCTCGTTTTTCTGCTCACGGGGCTCTTTTTCGCCGCCTTCTTTATCTGGCCAGTGCTCCAAATTCTGGACGGCGGATTCATCGACGCCGACGGCCGACTGACCTTCGCTTACCTCTTTGCGGCGCTCAGCGACCCAACGTATCTCGGCGGACTGGGAAATTCTATTCTCATCGCCTGCGCCACGACCACCCTCGCCTCGCTCATCGCCGTGCCCCTCGCAGTCGTGAGTGATCGGTTTCAGTTTCCGGCGAAGGGACTGCTCGGCTCGCTTGTGCTGGTGCCGATGATTCTCCCGCCGTTCGTCGGCGCGATCGGGATAAAACAGATTTTTGGGCAATACGGCGCCTTCAACGCCCTGCTCCACCACGTCGGGCTCCTCGCGCCGGGGGCTACGATTGACTGGTTCGCGGCGAATCAATTTTGGGGTGTCGTCGTGGTCGAGGCGCTGACGCTCTATCCGATCATTTATCTCAACGCCGTCGCCGCGCTCGCGAACATCGATCCGGCCATGGAAGAAGCCGCGCAGAATCTCGGCTGCACCGGCCTGCGCCGCTTCTGGAAGATCACCCTGCCACTCGTCCGGCCGGGGCTGTTTGCCGGGGGCACGATTGTGTTCATCTGGTCGTTCACCGAACTGGGCACGCCGCTCATCTTTGACTACGACCGCGTCACGAGCGTCCAAATCTACCACGGCCTGAAGGATATTGGCGCGAACCCCTTTCCCTTCGCGCTCGTCGCCGTCATGCTCGCCGGCTCGGTCGCGATCTATGCGCTCAGCAAGACGCTCTTTGGGGGCAGCGGCCACGCGATGATGGCCAAAGCCACGAGCGGGGGTGGTCCGCGCCGACCCGCGCCGATCACGGCGGCGCTGTGCACCGGCTTGTTCGGCGGCGTGACGTTCCTCGCCGTGCTCCCCCACCTCGGCGTGATCCTCGTGGCGTTCTCCCAAGAGTGGTATGGCACGCTGGTGCCGGCGCACTACACGCTCGACAACTTTGCGCTCGCGCTCGGCCACGACCTCACGGTGCCCGCGATCGCGAACAGCCTGAAGTTCGCCAGCATCGCCACGTTGCTCGATCTCGGGCTCGGGCTCGCGATCGCCTATGTCGTCGTGCGCAGCAAAGTCGCCGGCCGGCAGGTGCTCGACTTCCTCGCGATGTTGCCGCTCGCGGTGCCGGGGCTGGTGCTGGCCTTCGGCTACCTCGCGATGGCGCAGGACGGAAAATTCTTCTCCTTCCTCAACCCCACGCGCGACCCGACCATTCTGCTGATCATCGCCTACTCGGTGCGCCGCCTCCCCTACGTCGTGCGCGCCGCGGTCTCCGGTTTTCAGCAGACGAGCGAAACGCTCGAAGAAGCCGCCCAAAACCTCGGCGCGACGCCGCTCAAGGCGCTCGTGAAAGTCACGCTGCCCCTCATCACCGCCAACGTGATTGCGGGCGGCCTGCTGGCGTTTGCCTTCGCGATGCTGGAGGTGAGCGACTCGCTCATCCTCGCGCAGAAACAAGCTTTCTACCCCATCACGAAGGCGATCATGGAACTCTTTCAGCTGCTGGGCGACGGCAAGTTCATCGCCAGCGCGCTCGGCGTGTGGGCGATGGTCTTCCTCGGTGTGACCATCGCCGGACTCAGTCTCATGTTGGGCAAAAAACTCGGCGCGATCTTTCGCGTCTGACCCCTGCATCGCGCTCCGCCATGCCTCAACTGCTGCTCGTTTCCCTAATCTGGGCATTTTCGTTCGGTCTCATCAAACGGCATTTGGTCGGCCTCGACAGCGCGCTCGTCGCAACCGTCCGTTTAGGATTAGCCCTCCTGG
>JBDSGI010000296.1:0-11766 GCA_039919035.1 Opitutaceae bacterium | reverse complement strand
TGCGCGGCGGGCGAAGGCGGAAAGGGGTTGATGGCGGGGAACGGCGAGGGCGGGGGCGCGGCGAACGCCGGGGCGGAGACGAGCGCGGTGCCGAGGAGCAGCGCGAACAGGCTGGAAGGAGTGAGGCGGGGTATTTTCATAGGGAAAGTTGGTTGGAATGTGACGAATGATGGGAGCGAGAGTTTTGCGGGATGAAGGGAAAACTCGCAGGAGCGGAGTGGCAGGATGTAGCGGTGCGACCGGGAAAAGGCGGCGGAGGGTCTCGTCAAAATTCGCCCGTCATGGAGAGAATGAAAACGCGCGGCTCGCTCGGGCGACTCACGCGCGTCGCGACGCCACTCACATTGATCAACCGCGGGAACAAGTCGTCCCGGTCGAGCACGTTGCGGATGTTCAGGCCGACGCGGTAGGTCTTGAAAAAGAAATAGTCCGCCTTGCCCCGGTAGTTGAAACTCAGATCCAGGTAATTCTCGACGCTGCCCTTCAGGCGATTGTTCAAATCGAAGACGCCCGCGCCGTTGACGATCTTTTTGCCGTAGCCGACGACCGGGGCCGCGCGGTGGCGAAAGGCGCCGCCGATGCTGAAGCCTTTCAGGCGGCCCTCGTTGAAGCGGTAAACGGCATTGAGGTTGTAACGGTCCGCGCGAACGAAGTCGTTCGGCCTGCCTTCGAGCGACTTGATAAAATCACTGCCGGTCGAACCACCGACCGCGGTGGAGTTCCAATTCTGCTCGACCGTCGTGGGGTCGGTATCGGTGATCCAGGCGGTTTTCCAATCCCACGTATCGATCCGGCCATTGCCGTTCAGATCGCGGGGGTTGGAATTACCGCCTTCCCTGAAGGTGAGCGCCTGCAATTGGGGCAGGTATTTGTCCAGGAAAGCCCACCAGACGGTGCCGACATTCGTTTCCACCACTTCCTGGCGGTTCATGTTGAAGCGCAGTTGGAAGTTCGGCGTCACATTCCAATCGAGCCCGTATTCCGTGCCCGTGGACTTTTTGTCACTGGTCACCCAATAGGGATCCGAGGCGCCGAGCACCGGAAACATTTCCGGAAAGGCGGCATCCAGCGGAGTCTGCGCATTTCCAGTGGGAGAAAAGAGCCCCATCATGCGGAGAAACGATCGGCTGGCGTTGGCCCGCCAGCGATTGTAGGGGACATTGGCGGCCCGAGCGGGACCGCCCGAGGTCTCGAATTTGGTGAAACGGAAATTGAACTTCCCGTCGAAGAGACCGAGACGAAAACCCTTGTCCACGCCTTTGCCCGCCGTGCCGTTGACGTGGTCGCCCAACGGATTGCGGCTTGAGACGGAGGGCTGAAAGGTGTCGGATTTGTTATAGACGAGATCCAGTTCTGCGCCGAGCGGCAGCTTGACTAATCCGCGGAGCGGCCGCAGCACCAAGCCCAAGGTCCGGGTGCTGCCGGATTGCTCGTTTGCTGAGTCGAAGGAATCGAAGGTGACATCTTCCACGATCGGAAAATAGCCGGTGGCGGGGTCGCGGATGAATGGACTGTTCGCGGGATTGGCCGTGTTGGCGGTATCCTTGCGCCACCCCAAGGTCGCGGAGATCCGGTCTCCCCAGAAGAAACCCTGGTAGGCCAATTGCTTGGTTTCCTGATGATTTTTTTGCAGGAAAACCAATAGATTGGTGCCCAGTCGCCGGCCAAACTTGTCGGTGTAACCCGAGTGCTGCGGATCCATAGTGAAGGGGTTCCCGTTGGCGTCATTGATCATGATCGGCGCGCCATGACTCCCAAGCCCAGGCCACCGGGGAGCAAGGTCATCGCCGTCGATGTAGTAGCGGAATTTCAACTGGCGGCTCGCATTGGTCGCCCACCCATCGAAGGTCGGCGCCCTGAGCGTGATGCCGGGGAACACGGGATCGACGCCCTGCTTCGGCGAGATATAGTAATCGTAGAACCCCCATTTATATTCGAAGTCGTTGGCCGACATCAAGGCACCCAGACGCTGCTTCCCCGCCAAACGATGAAACAGCGTGTTCCCTTCCTTGGCGAAATTCTTCTCGTAGGAGAGCGCGACCCGCCAGTCCCGGGTCTTGGTCATATCATGGGCGCTGCGAAAAAAACTTTCCGTGAAGCGCTTGCCGAAATTTGGATTCAAGGTGACGCCGTCGGGGGCGAAGCGGTTGGAATCCACCCTCAGGGTGGCCATGCTCGTGTAGTTGGCCGCGCCATCGACCCAACCGTCATACCTTTCCTGTTGGGCGGCCAATTCGATCGACAGGTTGTCGGTGAATTGGTGGGTGATGAAAAAATTGCTGATCCGCGACCTGACATCTTCGAGGCGTTCCAAGCCGCCGATATTTTTTTTGACGGGGTAATAGGTGCCGTCCAACAGGGTGTAGCCATCGGCCTCATTGTTCAGTGGATCCACGGTAGGAGCCGTGGTGGGGGACTTAATATTTACGGTGTTGAAGACGTTGTAGGACTTGCCCTGCAAGCCGCCGGCGGAACCCGCAAAGTAAACCGGACTACTCGTGTCGCGGGCCCAGATGGTGTTGGTGATCGAGGAGGCGACAAACGCGGCACCGGCGGCGGGATTGGTGTAGGCGGGCTGGTTGACGTTCATGCCCGGGCCGGTGAAGCCACTGGAGGCCGCTTTATACCACAGTGAAACTTGGTCGTAGGGCAGCACGAGCTGCGGCGATATATTTCTCACCTTGGCATCCTCGTAGTGCACGGAGATGGACGTTTTTTTGGTGGGAGCCCAGCGCACCGTGCCGTAGAAGCGGGTGTTGTCGGTGCCGCTCGGCTTGATGGCGTATTCCTTGTGGTCTTTGAGGAAATCGAACCGCAGGGCCAGCCGGTCCTTGATCAGCACGCGATTGATGTCGATGGCGGTGCGTTGCGAGTCATTGGAGTCGAACTGCAGTTGGTAACTGGTGCGGTTCCTAAACGCGGCCCGCTTGAGTGAGGAGTCGATCACACCCGCAGGCGAACCGGTGCCGAAGAGCAAATTGTTCGGTCCCGAAGCGATTGTGATGCGATCTAGATTGTAGTTGTCCGTGGTCATCTTCGTGCCAAAGAAATCCCGCGAGAGCGTGGCATCACCCAGACCGCGGATGCGCGCCAGCGGCGGGAAACCGGTGCCGTTGTCGAAGCTGATATCCCGCTCGTAGTTGTCGCCCGCGCCCTCGACGTTGGTGGTGTAGATGGAGGCGTCGTAGATCGAGTTCACCGCAAACTCTTCCATGAAGTCCTTGGTGAGAATTTCGAGGGGAGCGGCGATATCCTTCACATCCGTCTTGAGCCGGCTGCCAGCGAGCGACTGCGTGGCCACCCAGCCTTGCTCCGTGTCCGTAACCGTGAACGGTGAAAGCACGACGATTTCCTTCTCGGTGGGAGTGGCGGCGGGTGGGGTGACGACCTGGGCGAGGAGCGCGGTCGGAACGAGCAAAGCGAGTTTGGTGAAGTGGGGGATTTTCACGGGTGGGGAACTGAATTTTTAGGGCGGGAGGGGCGGGGCGGGGAGTGGGCGGTAAAGGAGAGCGGCGTGATTGGTCACACCATGTCGAGGCCGCGCATCGTGCCGGTGGCGGTGGCGAATTTCTCGGTCGCGATGCCCTGGCGCTGGAGCGCCGAGACGAAGAGATTCGGGAGCGGGTAATTGCGGTCCCGGTCGAAGGCGAGGTGCTGGCCGTGGCGAAATCCGCCGCCCGCGAAAATAATCGGAAGGTTCGTTGTCGCGTGGGTGTTCGCGCTGTTCATGTTGGAGCCATAGACGATCATGGTGCGGTCGAGGAGGGAATCGCCGTCTTCGTGGGTGGATTTCAGGCCGGTGAGCAGCTCGTTGAACAACGTCAGGTGCATGTGGTCGGCGGCCTGAAGGAGCTTCAGCTTCGACTCGTTTTTGCCGTGGTGGGAGGTGAGGTGATAGGGGTCGGAGAATTTGTGTTCGCCGAACTCGATCGCGGGGGAACTCATGCTGTCGAGGAGGAGCGAGACGGAGCGCGTGGAGTCGGTCTCGAAGGCGAGGCGCGCCATGTCATACATGAGTTTCACCTTCGCCATGTATTCTTTTGGGCTGGCGGGATCGACGGGCTCGCGGGCGGAGACGACGGGGCGCGGGGTGTCCTCCCACGCGCGCGACATCTGCATGCGCTGCTCGAGGTCGCGCACGCTCGTGAAATACTGGTCGAGGCGGTCGCGATCGCGCGCGGTCACGCTGCGCTGGAGATCGCGCGCCTGGCCGGCAACGGCGTCGAGCACGCTCTGGCCGCGGTCGAGGCGGCGTTTCTGCGCGGCGATCTCGGCGGGCGAGCCCTGCACAAACATCCGGCGGAAAACTTCCGTCGCGCTGTTCTCGCACGGGATCTGCGCGCCGGAACGCGTGATGGAGAGGCTGTGTCGGCCGAGCTTCGCATTCACGCCGAGCGTGAGCGACGGGAAGCGCGTGAGATGGCCGACGTGTTCGGCCATGACTTGGTCAACGGAGATGGTGTTGCGAAAACCGCTGCTCGCCGGGTGTGGCGCGGCGGAGAGGAAACACACGTCCGCCGGATGCCCGCCATCGACGTCGGGATGCGAGACGCCGCTGAACACCGTGAAATCCTCACGGTGCGCGGCGAGATGCTGGAGATACGGCGAGAGCGCGTAGCCGCGTCCGGTCTCAGTCGGGAAGAAGTGCTGCGGGAGCAGGCCGAGGTTGTTGCAGATGCCGAGAAACCGGCGCGGCTTGCTCCCGGGCCCGATCGGCGGACCGCCGGCGGCGCGCGCAAACGGGGAAAACATCGAGCTGAGCAACGGCAGCGAGAGCGCGACGCCGGCGCCGCGCAGAAAGTGCCGGCGCGAGACGGCGGGCGGTGTGGCGACAAAACAACCGGGAGCGAACGAGGCGGCGGAGGCGGGCGCCGGGGGTGTTTTCATAGTGGGGTAACGCGGGGCGTGGACTATTTTTTAAGGAAAAGCTCGCTTTGGACAAGCTCGCGGACGAGCGAGCGCACGCCGTAGCCGCCGGCGCGGGTGCGGGCGAGGATGCCCTCGATCGCGGCGCGGTCGGCGAAGCCCACGGGCGCGCCCGTGGCGTAAACCGCGAGCTGCTGCGTGAGGTTGCGCGCAAGCTGCGCCTCGTCCTCAAGGAGGAAACGCTTGAACTCGCGGACGTCGGAAAATTTCCGGCCGTCGGCCATCTCGCCGGTCGCATCGACGGGCTGCGCGAACCGAAAGAGAAGTTTCTGCCCGCCATAGGCAATGCCCTCGTGAGCGGCGGCGGCGTTCTCAGCGGTAGCCCGGTAGCGGTCGCGCCAGCCGCCCATCACATCGAAACTTTCCAGCGCAAAACCGGGTGGGTCGATCGCGCGGTGGCAGAAGGCGCAGGAGGCGACGTCGCGGTGTTGGTCGAGCTGCTCGCGGATGGTCTTCGCGCCGCGGGTGTCGGGCTCGACGACGGGGGTGTTGGGCGGCGGGGGCGACGGCGGGCGGCCGAGGATGCGGTCGAGAATCCACGCGCCGCGTTTTACGGGCGAGGTCGACGTGCCGTTGGCCGTGACCTTCAAAATGCTGGCCTGCGTAAGGAGGCCACCGCGCACGCTGGCCGCCGGCAGCGGCACACGACGCATCGCCACGCCCTCGAAGAGCGGGAGGCCGTAGTGTTTCGCGAGGCGCTCGTTGAGCATGGCGAAATCGGAATCGACGATGTTTCGCGTCGGCAAATCGCGGCGGACGAGTTCGGTGAAAAACGCCCGTGTCTCTTCGGGCGCGGAGTCGTTGAGCAGATCGTCGAGGTAGTAGTCGCCGTAGAGAATCGGGTCGGGCGCGGCGCCGGACATGGTGCGCAGATCGAGCCAGTAATCGAGGAAGGCGTTAACGAACTGCGCGGACTTCGGGCTGTCGAGCAGGCGGTCGGTTTGCGCGCGCAGCACGGCGGGTTGGCGGAGTTTGCCGGCGGCGGCAAGGGCGCGCAGCTCGGCGTCGGGCGCGGTGTTCTGAAGGAAAAATGAGAGGCGGGCGGCGAGCGCGTGGTCGTCGAGCGCGCCGGGCTTTTCCTCGAGGCCCACGAAGTCCGGCGAGCACAGCACCGAGGTGAAACCGGAAATCATCGCCTCGACAAACGGGTCGCCGGCGCGCAGCACGTTTTCGACGACGGGGAGAAAACGCTGCACGTCCGCCTCGGTCGTCGGGCGGCGGTAAGCCTGCGCGAGGAAATGGCGGAGCAGGCGCGCGGCGTCCCGCCTTGGATCGGTCGAGACGACGTCGAGGGGAAAATCGTCGAGAGCGGGGTGGTCGTTTTGCTTGAGCGGCAGATCGCCGAAGAGCAGGCGATGGCCGGCGGTCGGCCACGCGTCGAGGAGCGGGCCCTCGACTTCGAGCCAGCGGAAGCCGACGCCGGGCGCGCCCTCTTCCGTGGCGAGGGGATTGCGGAAGCGGCCCGCGCCCTGCCGCGAGCGGAAGAGACGCGTGAGATCGAGGCGGATCGTCTCGCCGGCGACGAGCCACACGTCGAGCTCGTGGACGGTGGGTTCGATCTGCGCGTCGAATTTTCCGATGACGCGCAGGTTGTGCGGAATCGTCTCGGCGTAAATCGTGACGGGCTCCGTGCGTCGGCCGATCGAGACATCGCGCAGGTCGGGAATCCACCAGCGATGGCCCTTGCCGGGCGCGGCCTGTTCCGGTTTCTCGGGGCCGACCCACGCGGTGAAGGTATTGAAGCGAAGTTTATAACGGCCGGCGCGCGGGACGGTGAACGCATCGAACCACATTTCGTAGGATTCATACTGGCTCGCGATTTCGACGAAGGCCTCGCGCTCGCGCGTGGCCGGATCGGCGGCGCCGACGGTGATCGGGGCCTTTTTTTCATAGATTTCGTATTGCGCCTTCACATCTAGGACGGGGATGACCATGCGCTCCTGCTCATTCCTGTATTTCGCAATATTGCTCTGAAATGTTTTCTGGTCGCGGGCGTAGTAGCGTGTGACGGTGGTCGCGGGCCGCTCGGCCTGGTGTGCGATGACCTGACGGAGCGCGTAGTCGGCGGCGTCGAGGTAGCGCGCGACCTGCACATGCGTCATCTCGAGCGCGTCGCCGATTTTGTTGTAGTTGTGGGCGACGGCGTCCTCGGGGAGGCGGTCCTTGATTTCGAGCCATGGGGCGTGGAGGAGATCGCGCAACGCGTTCTCGTATTCCTCGCGATTGAGGCGGCGCCGCGTGGCGCGGCCCTCGCGCGCGGCGCGCTCCTGCTCGTGCGCCAGGAGCGGCGCGGCGACGGCGTGCGTGAACGCCGCGAGATCGGCGGACGCGGGGCGCGGCTTTTTCTTCGGCGGCATCTCGCCGGAACTCGCGCGATCGAAGACCTTCACCCACGTTGCGAAATTATCCGCGTTGGTCGGCTCGAATTTTAGCGCGGTCAAATCCAGTTCGCCCTTCTTTTCCGTCTCGTCGTGGCAGGCCGCGCAGTGCTGCTCGATGAACGCGGCAGTGCCCGGGAGCGGCGCGGCGGCGATGGCCGCGCCGGGCCACGCGGCCGCGCACAATCCCACTGCCACCTTCGCGATGGCTTGCTGCACTCGACTGCGGGTGGGGTGGGACTGTCTCATCGGCGCGTCTTAGTTTTCGAACCGGGCGGAGTGGCGGAAGACCTTTACCCAATTGTCGCCCTCCGCGAACCACACGTGCAGCTCCTGGCCGGTGGACTGCTGGTCCTGGCCGGTGTGGCGGAACTTGGATTGGTGGAGGACGAGCACCGTGCTCCCGAACTGGCGCATCGTGGTGCGGCGAAAATCCGTTTCCGTAAATCCACCCAACAGCTCCTTCATGAAGTCGGCCTTCGTGCTGAGCTTGCCGTTGACGTGGAGGTAGCGGAGGGAGCTGTGCAATAATTTATCCATGCGTGGGGAGTCCGTGGTGATCATCGCATAGACCCAGGAGGCCGAGCGCTCGTTGATCGCTTTCTCCACGGCGGGCGACGGACGCGAGCCGAGCTTGTCCGTCAGGTTCGCTCCGCCGTCCTGGCTGAGTTGTTTGCCGATCGGATTGCCGGGATGGCATTCGTGCCGGTGCACGAGGAGCCACTGGCCGCCCTGCTCAGCCCAGATGTGCGAGACCGTGTTGACCGGGTAGGGATGCTCGCCTTTCAGCCGGAGGTGGCCGAGGCCGATGGTGAACACCGTGCTCCCAAATTGCTGAGCGGGCTCCTTCGGCGTGAGCACGGCCTCGACGTAGCCTCTGGCCACAAAATCTTTGAGAAACTGCGCCTTCGTGCTGATGAGGCCGTTCTCGTGCACGTAAACAAAATCAGCGGCGAGCAACGCGTCCAACGCGGCGGTGTCCTGCGCGAGCACGGCTTTGAGGAAGATGGCGTCCTTGGTCGCGATCGCTTGCAGCACGGCGGGGGACGGAGCGACGGCGGCGGACGCGGCCGGGGCGCTTGCGCCGGGTTGGGCGGCAGGCGCCGGCGCGACGAGCCCGACGGTCGCGGCGAGCAGAATTGAGAGGAGGGCAGGGAGGGGGCGGGGATTTTTCATGGGGGAAAGAGTGAGGCGGGGAGACGCGGAGCCGGTGGCGCGGGACGGTGGGCTAGGGAAGCGTGAGGGTGAACTGGCGGTGTTGCTCACGCGCCGCGCGCAGGCGGTTCTGCCACGCAGGATCGGCCGCGAGATTCTTCATCTCCAATTTATCGGTGCGGAGATCGTAGAGTTCCTCGCGGGCGGGGCCGGTTTGGTCGAGGTAAACGATGTATTTCCAGTCGCGCCCACGCACGCCCTCGGAGCGCTCGATGTGTCTCGACGGACCGGGGTCGTAGTGATGCTCGTAGAAAAAATCCTCGCGGAACGCCCGCCCCGGTTCGCGCAGGAGCGGACGCAGGCATTTTCCCTGCATGGCCGGGGGAGTTGCCATCCCCGCGAAATCCAAAATCGTCGGCGCCACGTCCACGTTGAGCACCAGCGCGTCGCAGATCTGGCCGCGTTGCGCGGCGGGGGCGCGCGGATCGAGGACGATCATCGGGGCGCGGATGGATTCCTCATACATCAGCCACTTGCCGGTGAAGCCGTGTTCGCCCGCGAACTGGCCGTTGTCGGAAGTAAAAATTATGATGGTGTTGGAGGCGAGGCCGCGCTGTTCGAGTTCGCGGAGCAACTCGCCGACGCAGAAGTCCACGCCTTCGATGAGGCGGTAGTAGTTTCGGAATTGCCGGTTTCGATCGCCGTCCAGACTGGCATCCTGCGCGTAGCGCAGGCCCGCGCTGCTGCCGAGCGACGCGCGCAAGAAGGCGGGCTGCCGCAGCGCTTCCTCCGCCGTGACGCTGGCGGCCCGCGGAATATCGACGCCCTCGAAATCCTTCGCGAAACGCGGCGCATACCCGCCCCACGGGCCGTGCGGCGCCTTGAAGCTCACCGAAAGGCAGAAAGGCTTCGCGTTCGCGCGCTGGTCGAGGAAGGAGCGGATTTTCGCCGGCATGAATTCCGTCTCGGCGTGGACGGGATCGTGGAGTGCCGGGTGCGGGCCGGCTCCCTGCACGCCCTCTCGTTGGCGAGCGGCCGGAGGGCAGGAACAGAACAGTCGCGTGCGCTCGCTGGTCGCGTTGCTCGCAATATACTGGCAGGTCCGCTCGTGCCAGTAGGCGGATTGGCCCATGTCGCCCGCCCAGAAATCGAACGCTGCCGCGCTCTCGCGGAAATAGTCGCGGTCGCTCGCCGCCACGCCCCACTTGCCAATAAAACCGGTGTAGTAATCTGCTGCGCGCAGCCGAACGGGATACGTCTCGGCCAGACTGCGGAGAGGAGTTTTGAAGTCGTTCACGCCGTGACGGCGCGCGTATTGGCCGGTGAGCGCCGACGCGCGACTGACGCAGCAGATGGCGGTGGTGAGAAACGCGTTGGTAAAACGCGTGCCCTGCGCCGCGAGGCGGTCGATGTGCGGAGTCTTCAGGACCGGATGGCCCGCGCAACTCAGCGCATCCCAGCGGAGATCGTCGGCGAGGAGGAAGACGATGTTGGGCTGAGCGGGCGCGGCGGCGCGGAGCCCCGCGCACAGGAGCACGACGGCGGCGACGGGGAACAGGCGGTGGGGTGGCACGGGGTAGGGGCTAGAACCGTCCGCTGACTCCCAGCGTGACAGCGGTGCCGTGGACGCTGACGCTTTGGAGCTGGTCGCGGGTGTAGCGGTAGAAGAGCTGTGGCTCGTTGGTGAGATTATCGATGTCGCAGGTGAGCGTGACGCGGGGGTTGAGCTGATAGGCGAAGCCGAGGTTCATCACGGTGCGCGTGGCGCGGTAGATGTTGCGGCCGGGTGTCGCGGGAGTGTAGGCGGTGATGCGTTTGCCGGAGTAGTTGACGAGGTAGCGCGTGCTGAAGCCGCGCCAGCGCCAAGTGAGGCTGGCGTTGCCGGAGTGCGGCGTGAAGCCCGCGACTTCGCCCGTGCGCCGCACGGTGGTGCCGCCGAAATCGCCGTGAATCTGTTGGTAGGTGTAGTTCACCGTCCCGCTGAGGCCCTGCAGGACGCCGGGGAGAAAACTGAACTGCTGGCGGTAGGAGGCGTCCCAGCCTTGAATGATGGCGGAGCCGGCGTTGGAACTGGAGCGCGTCTGGTAGCCGGCGTAGTCGCCGTTGTAGCCGTTGTCGTTGCCGCTCGCGACGGTCGGTCCCAGAATACCGGTGACGAGGTAATCCTTGATCGTCTTATGGAAAAATCCGAGGGAGAGATTGCCGACCGGTTCGAAATACCAGTCGAGATCGAGGTCCCAATTCGAGGAGGTCTGGGGCCGCAGACTAGGGTTGTTGATCGTGAGGAGATTGTTGCCGTCGGCGTCGACGGAGACGGTTTCGTTGGGGAGGAGGTTGGCCATGCCCGGCTTGCCGTAGGCGGTGGACCAACTGGCGCGGGCCTTCACGTTCGGCGTGAGGTCGTGCGTGAGGTGAGCGCTCGGAAACGACTTTTTGTAGCCGCCCTCAAGGCGGCGGCGCGTGCCGGCGTAGTCGCGCTGGGCGGAGCCGGCGGGATCGGCGAGTTGCTGCGCGGCGGTGCTCGGCGTGCGGGAGCGGACGTAGCCCTGGCTTTCGGTTTCGGTTTGCTCGGTGCGGACGCCGGCGAGAAAGCCGGTGTGGCCGAGGAAGCCTGATTCGCCGAATTTTCCCTGCGCCTGCACGTAGCCGGAGGTGACGACCTCGGTGACGGAGCGCTCGGCGATAAACTTGTTCGATTCGAAGAAGTAGGCGTCCTCGCGCCAGATCGACGGATCGATGGGGCGGCGGTTGCGGATGAAATCGGAGGCTTCCCACTGCGGGATGCGGGAGCCGACGCCGAGCGTCTCGGACATGACGATATTCGCATTGGCGGGGAGTGCGGTCGTCCCGGTGTAGGTCCAGCGGCGCGAGATGCTGCCCTCATCCACCCACTGGTCGCGGCGATGGACACCGGCCTTCAGCGAGAGCGGAACGGTGGTCCCGAAACGGTAGCGCACGTTGGCGCGCTCTTCGTTGATCTCGTGGTCGTTGTTGTTGTTGCCATTGGTCATGTTCCCGTTCGGGCGGTAGTTCGCGGGGTTCGTGATGTCGTTAGCGACGGTGACATTAGTCTGGATGAAACGCGGGTGCAGGTCGGACTGGGTGCGGTCGAGGATCCAGCCGACGTTAGCGATGCGGTTGGTGAGGATCGCACCCTCGCCCTCGCCGATGTTGATGTGCGTCTGGTTGTAAACGGCGGAGTAGTCGATGGACCAGCGGCCGAACTCATGCTCGGCGCCGAGGCTGACACGGCGCTGGCGGTTGAAAAAATTTCGCGGGCCGGTCGAGGTGACATCGATGACGGAAG
>JBDSGI010000295.1:0-5326 GCA_039919035.1 Opitutaceae bacterium | reverse complement strand
CGCCGAGGAAATCGCCCCGCTCGCCGACTACGGCGGCGGTTCCGGCTGCGGCGCGCTCTGGCTCGACGAGCCCGGCATTCCCGCCGCGTGGAACAAGGCGCCCTTCACCGTCGATTGGGGCCGCGAGGGCGTCTTCCACCACACGCTCACGTCGGACGGCGCCACCTTCAAGGTGACGCAGGAGCAGTTCGTGAAAATCCCGCGCGCGACCGATATCGATGTCGATGCGCAGAGCCGGCTCTACGTCACCAGCTGGCGCGGCGGAAAGTTCAACTACATCGGCCCCGAGATTGGTTTCCTCGCGCGCCTCACGCCGAAGGGCTACCGGCCCGAGCCGGTGCCGGATTTCGCGCACGCCAGCGGACCCGAGCTCGTGAAACTTTTTTCCTCTGCGAGTGCGCGCGTGCGCCTCGCCGCCCAGCGCGCGCTCCTTCGCGGCGATGCCCGGCTGCACGCCGCCGCCCTCGAAAAACTCGCCGCGTCCGCCGCCGCGCCGCTCGCGACCCGCGTCCTCGCGATCTTCACCCTGAAACAGGCGCTCGGTCTCGGCGCGCAGGCCGCCCTCGTCAAACTCGCCGCCGATCCCGCCGTTGCCGCGTGGGCCATCCGTGCGCTGGCGGATAACGAAACGCAACTTACCGAAGTCCCCGATGCGCCCATGCGCGCCGGCCTCAAATCCTCTGATCCGCGCACCCGCCTCGAATCCGTCGTCGCCCTCGCGCGCCTGGGTCGGCCGGCGAACGCCCCGGCGCTCGCCGCCATCCTCGGCGAATCCGATCCCACCATTGCGCACACCGTCGTCAAGGCGCTCGTCCGCCTTGGCGGCGCCGATGCCTGCCTCGCGGTGCTCGACCGCACCGACGCTGCGCCCGCCGCGCGACAGAATGCGTTGCTCACTTTACAGTCACTGCACGAGGAGCGCGTGGTCGATGCGGTCATCGCCCGCCTCGACCGCGAGACCGACGCCGCGCGCCGCGAGGATCTCGTGCGCGTGCTGGCCCGGTTGTTCAATGTCGAGGGTGCGTGGGCCGGCGCCGGCTGGGGCACGCGGCCCGACACGCGCGGGCCGTATTATCAACCCGAGCGCTGGTCGGCCTCCGAAAAAATCGATCGCGTGCTGGGCAAACTGCTGGACAAGGCGGACGGCGCCGAAGCGACGAAGCTCAACACCATCTTCACGCTCAACCGCGTCGCCCCCGGCGACATGACGGGCAAGCTCCTCGCCCTCGCGGCCACCGATCCTTCCGTGCTGCCTGCGCTCGCCGAACAACTCGCCGCCAGCGATTCAATCCCGGCCTCCGCGCTGCCGATCCTTGAACAAGCCGCGCAGCCTGGCCGCGCGCAGGTCAACGCCCTCTTCGCCATCATTAAGCTGGGGACACCCGAGGCCGTGAGCGCCGTGCTCAAGGCCCTGCCGGTCGTGCCGAAAAACGGCACGCGTGGCGACGCCTCGATCGACAAGGTATCGAACGCGTTCTTCCTTTCCGGCGCGCTGGAGAATCATCACGGCATCGTCGAAGCCGCGGCCGCCGAACTCGATGGCCTGCGCTCCACCTGGGCCGATGCGGCACTCCTCCAGCTTTCGCTCCGCAAGTTCGGTTCGCCCGAAGCCCGCGCCGCCGCGACCCAAGCGCTCGACGAAGGTTGGAAAGATTCCGCGCGCCGCGTCCAAATCATGCGCGCTGCCGCGCTCAGCCGCGAGGCGAGCCGCGCCCCGGCGTTCGTCGCCGCGCTCGACGATCCGGATCCGGCAGTCGCCGCTGCTGCCAAGGCCGCGATCGCCGCGCTGAAACTCGACCCCGCCGCAATTCGTGCCGAGGCGGCGCACCAGTCACCCCTCATCGGCACCCTCCAGCCCGGCGAAGTCCTCGCCGCCGCCGTCGCCCAGCACGGCACTCGCGATCGCGGCGAGCAGTTATTCACCCAAGCCGCTTGCGTCGCATGCCACACCGTGCGGGCGAGCGAGCCCCTGAAAGGGCCATATCTTGGCAGCATCGCCACGCTCTACCGCCGGCGCGAACTTGCCGAGGCCATCCTCGATCCCAACAAGACGATCGCGCAGGGCTTCGTCACGCATCAGTTCACGATGAAGGATGGCACGGTGAAGATGGGCTTCGTCACCCGCGAGGCTCCGGATGTCGTCGCGATCCGCGACATCACCGGCCAGCAGCAGAACGTCCGCCTCGCCGATGTGGCGCAACGCGAGCATCTGCCCATCTCGCTGATGCCGCCGGGCCTGATGAACGGTTTCACCGTCCGCGATCTCGCGAGCCTGCTCGACTATTTGGAGGCGCTCGCGGCCAGTCCGTAATTTTTATCAGCCATGATTCATGGTCTCGCCGCCACTCTTCGCCGCGTCGCGTTTTCCGTCGTAGGGTTGCTGGCGAATTTCGCCGCGGCCGCGACTGCTCCGGCCCAGCCCAACGTCGTCATTCTCCTCTCTGACGATCTCGGCTGGGCGGATCTCGGGTGCTACGGGAGCACGTTTCACGAGACGCCGCACCTCGATCAGCTGGCGCGCGAGGGCATGCGTTTCACTAATTACTACACGGCCGGCTCGATCTGCTCGCCCACGCGGGCCAGCTTGATGACGGGAAAATATCCCGTGCGCACCGGCATCACTGACTACATTCCGGGCTTGAAGGATCCGCCGAACGCGCGGGTGGTGACGACGCCGACGAAGAAGGTGCTCGCGACTTCCGAGTTCACGTTTGCGCGTGCCTTCAAAGCCGCGGGCTATCGGACTTTCTACACGGGCAAATGGCATCTCGGCCCTTCCGACGGTGGCCTCAAGGCTTATGGATGGGACGACTACGTCGGCGATGTGGGCGGCGACCAAGAGGGCGAAGCTGCTCCCGCCAAGAAGGGAAACCGGGCGGAGAATTTGAAGCATCGCCGCGACTCCACCGCGCGGTTCACCCAAGCAACCCTCGATTTTCTCCAGCAGCACGGCCGCGCCCAGCCGTTCGTGCTGATGCTCTCTTATCACGATGTGCACACGCCCATCCAGCCAATGCCCGGCGTCGTGGAGCGGTTCATGGATAAGCGGAAAAAACTCGGGGCCGATCTCCCGGCGATTGCCGAGCACGACGGCCTGACCCGCCCGCGGCAGGACAACGCCGAGTATGCCTCGATGGTCACGGCCGTGGATGACAGCGTCGCCCGCGTGCGCCAGAAACTCGCCGAGCTGGGCCTCGCCGAGAACACCATCGTGATCTTCGCGTCGGACAACGGCGGCCTCGCGACGCATAAAAATCCCGGCCCGACCAACAACAGCCCGCTGCGCTCGGGCAAAGGCTGGCTCTATGAAGGCGGGATTCGCGCGCCTTTCATCGTTTACGCGCCGGGTGTGACGCGCGCCGGCACCAGGACCGAAGTGCCGGCCATCAGCACCGATCTTTATCCCACGCTCCTCGCGCTCGCGCATTTGCCGCCGCGGCCGGAGCAGCATCTCGATGGGCTCAGCCTTGCCCCGTTGCTCGGCGGCGGCGCGGCGCCCCTGCGCGACACGCTTTACTGGCATTATCCGCACTATCACGGCTCGACGTGGGCGCCCGGCGCCGCGCTGCGCGACGGCGATTGGAAGCTGATCGAGTTTTATCACTACCGAAACGTCGAGCTCTACAATCTGCGCACCGATCCGAGTGAGACGCGTGATCTCACCGCCGCCAATCCGGCGAAAACCACCGAACTCCTCGCCAAGCTGCACGCGTGGCAGCAGGCTACGGGCGCGATCATGCCGCGGCCCAATCCCGCCCTGACGCCGTGAGCGTAGCCGCCCAACTCCCTTTCCCATGAAACTTCCCGCGCTCCTCCTTGCCGCCTGTGCTTTCACCTTCTGCGCGGATTCGCTGTCTGCCGCCGCTGCGCGCCAGCCGAATATCATCTACATTTACGCCGATGACATCGGCTACGGCGATGTGAGTTGCTACGGTGCGAAGGCGGTTAGCACGCCCAATGTCGACCGGCTCGCGCGTGGCGGGCTCCGTTTCACCAGTGGCTACGCGACTTCCGGCACGTGCACGCCGTCGCGTTTTTCGCTCCTGACCGGCGAATATGCTTTCCGCCAAAAGGGCACCGGCGTTCTCCCCGGGGATGCGGCGCTCATCATCTCCCCGGAGCGCGCCACGCTGCCGAAGGTTCTTCGCGCTGGCGGCTATCGCACCGGAGTCGTTGGCAAATGGCACCTCGGGCTCGGCGCGAACCGGGAGAAATTCGATTGGAACACCGACATCAAACCTGGTCCCCTCGAGATCGGCTTCGATTATTCGTTCATCATGGCGGCCACCGGCGACCGCGTGCCCTGCGTTTACGTCGAGAACCACAAGATCGTTAACGCTGATCCGAAAGATCCTATCACCGTCCGCTACGGCCAGCCTTTCCCCGGGCAGCCCACCGGCGTTACCGAACGCGACACTCTGCGCATGGACTGGAGCCACGGTCACAACAACTCGATCGTCAATGGCGTCGGCCGCATCGGTTTCATGACCGGCGGCAAACAGGCGCTCTGGGTCGATGAAGACATGGCCGACGTGTTCCTGAAACACGGGCTGGAATTCATCCGCAAAGAAAAGGACCACCCGTTCTTCCTCTACTACGCGACGCACGACATCCACGTTCCGCGTTTGCCGCACCAGCGCTTTGTCGGCAAAACCACCATGGGCCCGCGCGGCGACGCCATTGTGGAGTTCGATTTCCAAGTCGGCGCAATCCTCGACGAACTGGATCGGCTCGGCCTCACCGAGAACACCCTCGTCATCCTCTCCAGCGACAACGGCCCCGTGGTGGACGACGGCTACAAGGATCGCGCGGTCGAACTCCTCGGTGACCACAAGCCCGCCGGCCCGTTTCGCGGCGGAAAATACAGCCGCTTCGAAGGCGGCACGCGCGTGCCGTTCATCGTGCGCTGGCCCGCCCGCGTGAAGCCCGGCGTCTCCGATGCTCTCGTCAGCCAGGTGGACCTCATGGCGTCCTTTGCGGCTTTGACTGGCCAGACCCTCGCGCAGGCCGACGCTCCCGACAGCTTCAACGTTTTGCCCGCCCTCCTCGGCGAGTCGCGCACCGGACGCGATCACATCGTCGAGCACGCCACCAAACTCGCGTTGCGCGCCGGCGACTGGAAATACATCGAGCCTGCGCCGGGCGTCGCGCTGGCGGTGAACACGAACACGGAAACCGCCAACTCGCTCCAGCCCCAGCTCTACAACCTCGCGCTCGATCCGGGCGAGAAGCGCAACCTTGCTGCGGAGCAGCCGCAACGCGTGGCCGATCTGGCCGCGCGGCTCACCGCCCTTCAGGAGCGCGGGCGCTCGCGCCCGTAGTTGGC
>JBDSGI010000294.1:0-6070 GCA_039919035.1 Opitutaceae bacterium | reverse complement strand
GGGTGACGGGCGAGTCCTCGCCGCCAAGGATCATGACCGAAGGCGGCGTGGCCGCGACTTCGCGTTCCACTTTAATCGAGATGGCCACGACGAGGGCGAGCAGTCCCGGCATCGCGACGATGGGAATCACGATCATGGAAATCAGCGTGCGACGGTCGCGCAGCATGTCGCGCAGTTCCTTGCCGTAGATGGTGAAAACGTGGGTCCAGTTCATGCGACGAGCGGGGGCGGGGCGCCGACGGCGCGGACGAAAATTTCCTCGAGGTCGTGCTCGCCATAGCGGGTGCGGAGGTTGGCGAGCGTGCCCTCGGCGAGGAGTTTGCCGTCGTGAATGATGCCGATCATGTCGCAGAGTTTCTCCACCTCGCTCATGATGTGGGTGGAGTAGATGACGGTCTTGCCGCGCGCGCGGCACTCGCGGACGAATTTCACAATCGTGCGCGCCGCCATGATATCGAGCCCGAGCGTGGGTTCGTCGAAAATCATCACCGCCGGATCGTGAATCAGGGTCCGGGCAATCGAGGTTTTCTGCTTCATGCCGGTGGAGAATTTTTCGCAGCGACGGTCGAGAAACTCCTGCATGTCGAGTTCGTTGGCGAGGCGCTCGGTGCGGGCCACAATTTCGGCGGCGGTGAGCCCGTGGAGTTTGCCGAAGTAGGCGAGCGTCTCGCGCGCCGTGAGCCGGCCGTAAAGCGCGGTGCTGGCGGCGAGAAAGCCGACGTGGGCGCGCACGCGCTGCGGCTCGCGCACGACATCGTGGCCCGCGACCGTGGCGCTGCCGCTGGTTGGCTGGAGCAGGGTGGCGAGCAGGCGCAGCGTGGTCGTTTTGCCGGCGCCGTTGGCGCCGAGCAGCCCATAGATCTGGCCGGGCGCGACGTGGAAGGAGACATTATCGGCCGCGCGAATCTCACCGCGCTTTTTATCGCGGAAGATCTTGGTCAGCCCCCGGGCTTCAATCATGCGGAGAGTGAGAAACGGGAAACGCGGAAAACGGAAAACAAATCGGAGCGGAGAAACACGCCCGCGCCGCAGGGATCATTTTATCGCAGTGGCCGCGCGCGCGCGGGCGGTCCAGGCGTCGAAGGAAAAGGTGGATTTGTTTGTCTCCCACTCGTCCGGCGAAAATACGCTGAGCGTTTCGCGCGCGAAGCCCGGCACATCGCTGCCCGGCGCGAGGGTGCCGCCTTCGCGTTCCTCGGGGGCGTAGAGTTTGTCCATCGCGACGCGGAGAGCGCCTGGCGGGACTGGTAGGGATTCGTAGGCTTTTCGGTAATGGTGAGCTGCGGGAGCAGCACGGCTTCGTCCCTGGGCTTGGCCGGAGCGGCGGTTTGAGCGGACACGAACGGCACGAGGCCGAGCGCCGTGGCTGCGAGGGCAGCTGACAGAAACGCGCGGGGAGCGCGGAGGGATTTTAAAGAACAGCGGGCGCGGTGGGGGTGCGGCCGAGCCAACTAATGCGCCGCATAATCGGTAGCAGACACTCGAATGCCGGAACAGGTCACTCCGGTGCTGGGCCGGTGAGTCAGGCAGGTGTCGGCAAAACTCTGGCACCTAAGCCGAGGGCGCGGATTGCCAACCAAGCTGATCGCGCCCCTGCTGGGTGCGTGCGGGTGATGTCCTTTTTTCTGCCGGTGTTCCTAGCCTTTGAAGTGTGGCAGCTCGTGGTGAGCGAGCGCTACCTGGGCTTGAAACAGATTGCGCGCCAGGCCAACCCGCGCGCGCTTGGGCTGGCCGAAAGCACGGCGTTCTTCTGGAGCGTGGTGCTGTTTGCCTACTGGTTTTGGATGCTCCTGTTGCTGGCTGTGCCGAGTGCGCGGCTGGTGGGCGCGGGGCTGTTATTCGTGTCCATGATCGGGTTTTCGCTGCGGCGCGGGGTGCGCCTCAAATGGGTGCTCGTCGTCCTCACGTTTGAGGGCGCGCTGCGCGTGGCGCTGCTCAGCGTGCTGGGGACGTCGGCGTGGCGGGCCCTGCCTTAGCGGCGCGACTACGGGGAAAAGCGACGGGTCTCCGCCTTGGAAGTCGGCTCGGCGAAACTGTGGCCGAAAAATTCCTGCGCCGCGCCGAGCACCTTGGCATATTTCGTGTAGTCCCCCGCCCACGAGTTGGGCACGTGAATGCGCTTGATTACGCCCCGGCCGATCTTGTCGGGCGCAGCGGCATCCGGCGCGAGTTCGACGGTGAATTTCGGATCGTGCGTGTGGATGACGTAGTGCCGTGAGCCATCGCGGCCATCGCGCTCGACGCGGAGGAAGGAGGAAAAATTCATCGCGCGAACCCAAGGTGCAAGCCGACTACGCGCGGCGCAATGCCGGAATCGATGCGGCCCTTTTCCCCTTGAGCCGCGGCGCGGCGCGGCGCACAAGCTTTCCGCCGTCGGCGTCCCGCGGCTCAGCCGGTCATTGCCTCTTATGAACTCTTCCGACTCGAACCCCAAACTGCCCGCGTGGCCGTTTATCCTGGCAGATGTCGCATTGATTCTCGCCGCGATCTACATCGCGCTGAACAGCGATCCGATCACGATCAACGCCGTCATCGCCATCGTCGCTTGCGTGGGCATCGGCGCCATCGTCGGCCTCGTGCCGCTGGTGGCGCGCCACGAATGGCGGAAAAATGAGGCGCTCGACGAGCGCCAGCGGGCGCTGGAAGGCCTCGCGCAGACGGTCAGTTCCTCGGCGGAGCAGCTCAGCGTCGCGGCCGGCGGGCTCCACGAAATCGCGGACCTGGCGCAGCGCAGCGTCCGCCAAGCCGAGCAGCTCCCGCACAAATTGCAGGAAAAAATTTCCGAGTTTCAGGCTCAGCTCGCGACCGCCGCCGACACCGAAAAGGAAGAGCTGGAGCGCGAACTGCTGGCGCTGCGCACCACGGAAAGCGAACGGCTCGAAACCGTCTCGCAGCGCATCGCCAAGGCGACGGCCGAATGGACCAAACTCGAAGCCGCGACCCAGCAGCATCTCACCGCCGCGCAGGACGCGCTGGTCAAAGTGTCCGCCCGCGCGATCGCAGCCATCGAATCGGCCAAGCCGGTGGGGCTGGTCGAACTCGCGGCCCGGGTCGCCGCCGTCACGCGGGATTTGGAGGCCAAGATTGCCCAGCTTGAGACAGTGGCGCGCGCGGGCGTAGTGACGGCGCCGATGGCCGCGGAGGAGCCCGTGCGGGAGATAGACGGAAGCGAAACTCCCACGGATGACGCCGAGCCGGTCCCCAAACGCGCGCGCAAGGTCCGCCGCGACGAGCGGGCGCCGACCGAGGGCGCGACGGCGGAGCCGTTCGCGGTCCCACCGGTCGTGTCGCAGCCGGTGGATGAGCCGCCACCCGTGCCGGCGGAGAAAATCGTCGAGGTCGCGCCGGTGGCGCCGGGGACTTCGGAGCCCTTTGCCGATAACATCGCGCCCACGGCTCAAGAGGAGATTACGATTCCGCCGCTGCCGATTTTACCGGCGGCCGCCGCTCCGGTCTCGATCGCGGATGAGCCCCGGGAACCACGCAAACGTGCGCCCAAAAAGGCGGCCACGAGCGAGGCGGAGGAGCCAGCGTTGCAGCTCGATGATGCGGCTTCCTCCTCGGCCGCGAGCGTGGCCGAGCGGGTGATCACCTCGGACGGCGCGACACGCCTGATCGTCACGGCCTACATCGGGATTGGCAACCGACTGTTCATCCGCGGCGCGGGCCCGGGCTTGAGCTGGGAGAAAGGCGTGCCGCTGCAATTCGTCTCGATCGGCAAGTGGCGATGGGAAACCAACGACGCTGTGTCGCCCGTGCAGTTCAGGCTCTACAAGAACGACGATCTTGAGTGTGCCGCGCTCGGCGCACAATCGCTCGATCCCGGCCACCAGCAGGAGTTGACGGCGGCGTTCTGACCCCTGCGCGGCGTTCGTTCGGAAACGGCTTCAGTAGTGCGGGGGGCGCTCGTCGTGCGGGGCATCGCCCCCCGTGCCTTCGGATGAGCCGGACGTTGCGCGCTCGCGCCACGCTTTCAGCTCACGTCGCACGGCGGCCAGATCGTCGGCGAGTTCGAGCATCGCCTTGTCCTGTTCGGTGACGTGGCGTTCCAGGTAGGCGATTTTTTCTTCGAGGCGTTGGAGGCGTTCGTCCATGGGGAAAATAGCTCAACGGGCCGCCAGCGTGCGTCGCAGTTCTTCGGGACTGGTGACGGGAGCCTGGCAGGCGAACTCCTCGCAGACGTAGGCGGTGGCGCGACCGCCGAGCGGTGTCATGTCCGCGAGCCACGGGGCGCGCTCGGCCAGCCATGCCTGGCCGGCGCCGCCATCGGCCGCGAGCACGGTGCGCCGCGGGCCGATCGTTTCGTGGAGCACGGCGGCGAGCGCCCGAAAATCCTCCGCCGCCGGATCGCCCGCGAGGACGACGTGACGCGGCGGCTCAAGCGCGAGTTCGAGGGCGCAGAGCAACTGCGGCATGGCGTGGGCGGTCCGGCTCCACTGGGGTCGAAAGGCCTCGATGGTGCGAAGCCCGCGCTGGTGTCGTTCGTCGTCGGGCAGCAAGGCGGCGAGGCGCAGCAGACTCATCGCGGCGACACTGCTGGGCGCCGGCTCGGCGCCGTCGTAGTCCTCTTTCAACCGCAGCACGATGCTCGCATCGCCGGCGGCGGAGTTGAAATAGCCGCCGCGCTCGGCGTCCCAGAACAGCTCGTCCATTTTCACCTGCAGCCGGTCGGCCCAGCGCAGCCAGCGAATCGCAAACGACGCCTCGTAAAGATCAAGCAGGGCCTGAATCCAATACGCGTAGTCCTCGGCAAATCCCTCGGTTGGGCCGCGACCGTGACGCCAGCTGCGGAAGAGCACCCCGCGAGCCGCGTCGAACAATTCGTGCTCCACAAATTCCGCCGCACGGATCGCGGCACCAAGATAGTTCGCGGCTTCGTCCGGGCCGAGCACTTGGTGTGCGCGGGCAAATGCCGACACCATCAGGCCGTTGTTGGCGGTGACGACCTTGTCGTCGAGTTGCGGGCGTGGGCGCACGGCGCGGGTGTCGCGCAGGCGGGCGAGGGCGGCGAGCAGCCGGTCGCTGGCGGTTTCGGGAGGGAGCGAGTGCTGTTGCGCGGTCTCGGCTAGCGCGCGGCGTTGGACGAGGATGTTTTTGCCGCGAAAATCGCCGTGGGGGTCGAGCGCGGCGGGGACGTTACCGTTTTCCTCCACGCCGAAATGCGCCGCGACCAGCGCATATTCCGCGCCGAGCACGATTCGCAGCTCGCCGGCCGTCCAGACGTAGAACGCGCCCTCCACATGGGCGGGCGGCTGCGGTTCTTCCGCGCCGGGATCGAGCGCGAGCGCGCTGTCCGCGTCCTCCGCCGTGTAGAAGCCGCCCTCCGGACTCGTCAGCTCCCGCGTGACGTAGGAAAAGATATCGCGCGCCTGCCACGCGAAGCGCTCGTCGCCCGTGGCCTGCCGCGCCTCCAGGCAGTTGATCGCGATCTGGGCCTGATCGTAGAGCATTTTCTCGAAGTGGGGGACGAACCAGCCCTCATCGACCGAGTAGCGGTGATAACCGCCGCCGACGTGGTCGTGGATGCCGCCGCGCGCCATCGCGCGGAGCGTGGCGGCGGCGAGTTTCACGGCCTCGACGCCCATTTCGCTTTTGGGACCTTGCAGCGCCGCGATGCGGAAAAGGAAATTCAGGTTCGCCGCGCGCGGGAATTTCGGCGCGCCGCCGAATCCACCGTGCGCCGCGTCGAAGGCCTCGAAGAAATATTCGAAGCCCTTCTCGAAGGCGGTTCCCGCCGCCTCAACCAGCGTGCGCTCGCGCGTCGGTTCCGTCCTTCTCTCTCCGTCGTCTGGTCCCATTTCGTAGTGCTCGCGCAGCGTCGCGATAGCGCGCTCGCCCTCGGCGACGAGTTTCTCGCGTTCGTCGCGCCAGCCGCGCGCGATGGCCTGCAGGATCGCCGGGAAGCCCGGGCGCCCTTGGCGATCTTCGGGTGGGAAATACGTGCCGCCGTAGAAGGGCTTCAGCTCCGGGGTTAGCCACGCGCTGAGCGGCCAGCCGCCGTGACCGGTCATCGCCTGCACGTAGGTCATGTAAACCTTGTCCACGTCGGGTCGCTCCTCGCGGTCCACCT
>JBDSGI010000293.1:0-5089 GCA_039919035.1 Opitutaceae bacterium | reverse complement strand
CCAATACAAGGGGAAAATCGACACTCCCGCGGAGATTTTACTGGGCTCCGGTTACAGTCTCCTG
The DNA here is from genome assembly GCA_039919035.1 of Opitutaceae bacterium. GTDB lineage: Bacteria > Verrucomicrobiota > Verrucomicrobiia > Opitutales > Opitutaceae > ER46. The sequence continues at coordinate 5,025 of JBDSGI010000293.1, read as the reverse complement.
CGGCGGGAATTTCGCACGGCCGCGGTCGCGCGTGCACCACGTGACGGCCGCCCCCTGCGCGTCTTGGTGACTTTTGGGGGCAGCGACACCGAGAATATTTCCCAGCATATCCTTGAGCGACTCGGGACCGAAACGCGCCAACACCTCCACGTGATTGTGGTGGCAGGGGCGGCGAATCGGAATGTGGTCCGCCTGCGGGCGGCGGCGGCACGTGCGCCCTTTCACCGTGAGCTGCACGCTGATGTTGAGAATCTCTCTCCGCTCATGGCGTGGGCCGACGTCGCCGTGTCGGCAGCCGGTTCCACCGTCTGGGAGTTGGCCGCGATGCACCTGCCTGCGCTCATTGGCGCCGCCGAAGGGAACCAGCTCGCGGTGTTGCGCGGACTGCCGGGGATTCCCTTTTTCCGGGCTGGCACCACGGCCGATTTGCTTGCTTGGGACCTGGTGGGGGAAATTGAGTCCCTGTTGGCGCGACCGGCCAACACCGATTGGCAGCCTGACAACGTCGACGGCGCGACCCGCGTCGCTGCTTCACTTCGCGAACGTATTCCGACCGTCGCCACCGCCTCATGAGAATTCCTCGCGCCCTCCTCGTGGCCGAAATCGGCATCAATCATAACGGCGACATGGTGCTCGCCGACGCGATGATTCGCGCTGCCGCGCAGTCCGGCGCAGACGCGGTGAAGTTTCAGAACTACCGCACGGAGGATTTCCTCAACGATCACTCGCTCACCTACAATTATCGCAGCGGAGGGCGCGAGATCACCGAATCTCAGTTCGCAATGTTCAAACGCTGCGAGCTGACGGAGACGAATCTCTCGCGGCTCAAGGCGAGCTGCGATCGGACCGGTGTCATGTTTTTTAGCACGCCGACCAGTCCGGCGGGAGTGGATGCGTTGCACCGCATTGGCACGGCCTATTTGAAGAACGGTTCTGATTATCTCGGGCATCTGCCCCTGATTCGGCACATGGCGCGGAGCGAGATTCCCACCATTCTATCCACGGGAATGGCAACCGAGGCCGAGATTGCAGAGGCCGTTGGCGCGTTCCGCGACGCCGGCGGTCGCGACCTGACACTGCTCGCCTGCACCTCAGCCTATCCGACGCCTCCCGCCTCGGTCCACCTGCGACGCATCACGACCTTGGCGGAGAAGTTCAAATGTCGCGTCGGCTTCAGCGATCACTCGGCGGGCTGTGAAGCAGCGGTCGCCGCAGTGTGTCTGGGCGCGACGCTGATCGAAAAGCATTTCACCACGGACCGATCACTGCCGGGGCCGGATCAGTTGTTTTCGTCGGACGCCATGGAGTTCAAGGAGCTCGTGCAGCGCGTGCGCCACGCTGAGACCATGTTAGGTTCGGCGGAGCTGCGCCCAACCGAGGCGGAGGCCAGGTCGCGTGAGCAGTTCAGGCTTTCCTGCACGGCGGCCCGGCCGCTGCGCCCGGGTGATGTCATCTCCGCAGCCGACATCGTCTTTCGGAGACCCGCGACCGGCGTTCCCCCCTCTCAGGCGAATTTCCTTATCGGCAAAACTGTGCGCGCTGAGATGGCGCCGGGTCAGCCGTTCAAACCGTCAGACGTCCTCACCGCCGCATGAATTCGACGACGCTCGATCCTGTGTGGGAGCAAGACATCTACGCGCAGGGCCACCACCTGAACCGCTATCCCTTCGACTGTGTCGTGAGCTTTCTTTTCCGCTGGCACCCGCGTGACAAGGCGCGCGCCGAGTTATCGGTGGTCGAGGTAGGCTGCGGGGCGGGCAACAATCTATGGTTCGCGGCCCGGGAAGGCTTTGCGGTGGCAGGCGTCGACAGCAGCGCCTCCGCCATTGCACACGCGCGACGCCGCTTTGGGGACGAAGGGTTGATGGGCGACTTTCGCGTCGGAGTCTTCTCCCAGCTACCTTGGTCAGACGGCTCAGCGGATATCGTAATCGACCGCTGCTCCCTCGCGTGTGTCGGCCACGAATCCCAACGCGTAGCGGTTGCGGAGATTTGGCGGGTGCTAAAGCCCGGCGGTGTATTCTTCTGCAACGGTTACAGTGATCGCCATGCCAGCGCCCGCGCGGGACGCAGTTTGGGTGACGGAAGGACGGCCGACTTCGCGGCCGGCGCGCTGGCGGGCGTTGGTGCGATTTGCTTCAGCAGCCGCGAAGATCTCCGTCGGCTCTTTGGCGCGAGCTGGGAAATACTTAAACTTGAGCACATGTCGGCCGATGACCTTACGGGCGAGATCTCGACCTGTCATGCCGAGTGGCGGGTCGTCGTCCGCAAACCCGCCTGAACCACCGATGATGAAACTAAAAATCTGCTTTCTCGGGAATCACACGGTGGGCATCAGGGCGCTGCGGGTGCTGCGTCGCGAGGCCGATTTGGTCGCGGTCGTCGCTCATCCCGACGATCCGGAAGACGGTGTCCGGTATCTTTCGGTTTTTGACGAGGCCCGCCGAATGGGAGTGCCGTCGATTCGCGCGACGGGAAAGTGCCCCGAACTTGCGCAGCTAATCGCCGCGGCGCAGCCGGACCTGATTTGGATTACCGACTATCGCTACCTGATTCCGGGTTCGGTGCTGACGATGGCGAAACTCGGGGCGGTTAACCTGCACCCGAGCCTGCTGCCTAAGTATCGCGGTCGAGCTCCGCTGAATTGGGCGATTCTCAAGGGCGAATCCCGGCTGGGCCTGACGGCGCACTTTGTGGACGAGGGGGCCGATACCGGTGACATCATCTCGCAGTGCGCTTTTTCGCTTTTTCCGCACCAGGACGTGGGCGATGCGCTCAACCTCCTTTACCCGCTCTACGAAGCGATGACCACCGAGGTGCTGGCGGCCTTCACGGCGCGCGCGGTGGCGCGACACCCACAGAATGGAAAACTTGCCAGTGTCTTTCCCCGCCGCACGCCGGAAGACGGTCTCATCGACTGGAGCGAAACCGCGCGTGAAGTCTGGAATCTCATCCGTGCGGTGGCCGCACCGTATCCCGGGGCGTTTTCTCCGTGGTCCGAGGGCGTTCTCCGGGTTTGGAAGGCCGAGGCCATCACCGCCTTCCCGTCGTCGCGTCGCCCGAAGCCGGGCGAAATCCTAAGCGTTAATGCCGACGAATCCAAGGTGGTCGTGGCCTGTCTGGACGCCGCAATTGTTCTTTCGAAATACGAACTTGAGCAAACCGTGTCGCCTCTCGTGGCCGGCACGCGCCTGGGCTCGTCCTGTGAACCGGTGTTGGCGGGAGGCGGGCGATGAAGCCGATCAACACTTACGCCGGCCGGCTGCGCCGGCATTATGCGCCGTTGGTGGCGCAGCATGGCGGGACTCACGCCGCCTTGAACTGGGGTTCGGTGCGCAGCCAGGCGGCGCGTTTTCGCGTCCTGCTGGAGGCGGACGAGATTGCAACGGCCCGCGTGCTCGATCTCGGCTGTGGCGTCGGCCATCTCGTCGACGCCCTCGCGGAAAGAAAATTTCGCGGTGACTACTGCGGACTCGACCTCGTGCCCGAGATGGTGCGCGCGGCCAAGAACCGCCATCCTGACTGGGATTTTCGCGCGGGCTCGCTCGCGGCGGCTCCGGCGGATTTTCGTCCCGACTACGTCGTCGGCAGCGGATTGTTTACTTTCGCCAACCGGCGCGTGTTGGAAGACACCGTCGCGGAAATGTTCGAGACGACCCGGCGCGTCGTCGCCTTCAACAGCCTGAGCAGTTGGGGCGATCAGGCCGAGGCCGGCGAATTTTGCGCCGACCCGGCCGTGACGCTCGCCTTTTGCCGGAAGCTGACGCGGCGCGTGGTGCTGCGGCACGACTACCTCCCGCACGATTTCACCATCTTCCTTCATCGCGAGGTCACGTCCCCATGATCGTTTCCATCAACCAACCGGCATACCTCCCATGGCTCGGCTACTTCGAGCGCATCGCGCTCTCGGATTTGCACGTGGTGCTCGATCACGTGCAATTCGAGAAGGGCCGTTACACCAACCGCAACCAGGTCCGCACCGGGGACGAGGCCACGTGGCTCACCGTGCCGCTCGCGACCAAGGGCCGTTTTGGCGAACTCGCGATCCATACCATCGAGATCGCTAGTGAAGCTTGGCGGAAGAGTCACTGGGCGACGCTCCGGCAGAACTACGGCCGGGCACCGTTCTTCGCCCGCTATGCCCCTGCCTACGAGGCGCTTTTTGCCCGGACCTGGCCGAGGCTGGCGCCAATGCTGCGCGCCTTCCTTGAGCAGCAGCTGCACGATTTCGGCATTTCGACGCCCATTCGCTACAGCTCGGAGCTGAGTGTCACGGGCCGGAAGAGTGATCTCATGTTGGAACTTTGCCGGGCCACGCATGCCGAGACCTATCTCTCCGGCCCGCTCGGTCGCAACTACCTGGAGACTGAGGCGTTTTCTGAGATGGGAATCACCGTGCGCTACCACGACTTTGCGCATCCCGCATATGAGCAGGCAGGGCCCGGCTTCGTCTCACACCTTGCGGCGCTGGATCTCCTTTTCAACCACGGGCCGGCGAGTCGTGAGATTTTGCTGGGGCACTCGGCAATTGCCGCATAAACGTCCTCGTCATTGCCGCTCATCCGGATGATGAAGTGCTCGGCTGCGGTGGCACGATCGCGCGCCTGGCGGCGGAGGGCGCCGCGGTTTCGATTTTGATTCTGGCCGACGGCCTGACCTCGCGCGCCGGCTACGATTCGCAGCGGGACGGCGCCCAATTGCGCGCTCACCACGACCGGGCCCGCCGTGCTGGTGCTTTGCTCGGAGCGAAGGAAGTCACGCTGGCGGGCTTCCCGGATCAAAAAATGGACACGGTGCCGCTGCTCGACATCACCCAAACGATCGAGCGTGAGATGGCACGGGTGCGAACTGAGACGGTCTTCACGCAGCACGGAGGAGATCTAGGGCGTGTCTTCAAATGCGATGAGTGAGCCAATCAAGGACGGCAGCGAACTGGACGAAGGCGAGGTAAGTGCGCGCGAGTTTCTCATAACGAGTGCTGATGCGGCGGTGGCGCTTGAGGCGACAAAAGAAGTTTTCGACGCG
>JBDSGI010000292.1:0-6557 GCA_039919035.1 Opitutaceae bacterium | reverse complement strand
CGCGCGGTGCCGGGGAGTCGGGGCCTCTACGAAACGCGCCGCCAACACGAACCCACCCTGATCCTCATTATGGGCATCGTCGCGCTGGTGCTGCTGATCGCCTGCGCCAATGTCGCGAATCTTCTCCTCGCTCGCGGCATTGCCCGCCGCCGTGAATTCGCCGTTCGTCTGGCGCTTGGTGCAAGCCGGGCGCGGCTCGTGCGGCAGTTGCTCGCGGAAAGCGTGCTGCTCGCCTCGCTCGGCGGGTTCGCGGGTCTCATGTTGGCGTGGTGGGGCGCGCAGGCGTTGCTCGCCCTGCGGCCGTTCGGTTCCGGCCTGTTCGAAATCGATACGCCACTCGACTGGCGGGTGCTCGGTTTCACGAGCGCGGTCGCGCTCGCGACGGGAATTGTTTTCGGGCTCGCTCCGGCGCTGCGCGCCACGCGATTGAACCTCACCGAGGAATTTCAGGGGGGCGCGCGCTCGCTGGGCGGTTCGCGCTCGACGCTTGCCCACTCGATGATGGTCGTCCAGGTCGCACTTTCACTCGTGCTCCTCGTCGGGGCCGGACTGTTGGTGCGCACTCTGCGCAATCTGCATCGGGTGGACGTGGGCTTCAACCGCGAGCGCCTGCTGCTTTTTGAGATCGATGGCGCAGGTGGCCGGCGCCCGCCTTTGGATCCCATCGCCACGCTCGACCCGATTCGCGAGCGCATTGCCAGTCTGCCGGGCGTGCGTAGCGCGACCTACGCGTTCGACGTTCCGGTCAGGAGCAGCCGTAGCGGTGAGGGCATGGGAGGTGTGGTCTACGTGCCCGGCTACTTGCCAACGAAGCTCAACGAGGGTGTGGGTAGAAACGACGTCGATCCGTCGTATCTCGCCACCCTGGAACTTCCGCTGCTGCGCGGCCGCAATTTCGATCGGCACGACTATCGCGAGGGGGCGCCCGAGGTCACCATCGTGAACCAAGTGTTCGCGAAAAAGTATTTCGGCAGCGAAGACGTCGTCGGCAGGCGCATCGGGTGGGGCCTGACGAAGGAGGCCAGTGTTGAAATCGTGGGTCTCATGCGCGACGCGCGATCGGGCGTGAAGGGGGAAGTGGCACCGTTTGCGCTCAGCCCTTACACTCGATCGCTAAAGGTGTTCTTCGCGCACTTTATCGTGCGATACAGTGGCAGCGAAGCGGCCGTCATCGCGGGAGTCCGAGCCGCCATGCGTAAATTCGACCCAAACCTGCCGGTGACCAGTGTGCGCACCCAGGTGGAACAGATCGATCATTTCTTTGCTCGAGAGCGGTTCTTCGCGACCCTTTGCAGCTTCTTCGGCGCGCTCGCGCTGCTCCTCGCGGCGGTCGGGCTCTACGGCCTGATCTCGTATCAAGTGTTGCGTCGCACGGGAGAAATCGGCGTGCGCATGGCGCTCGGCGCGATGCCGGCGCAGGTGCTGCGGATGATTCTCCGCGAATCGCTCACGCTCGTCGGCGTCGGCATCGTCGTGGGCCTGGGTGCGGCCGGTGCGGCCACGCGACTGATCGAGAGCCTGCTCTTCGGGCTTTCGCCGCTCGATCCGATGACCTACGGCGGCGTGGCATTGCTGCTCGTGGCCGTGGCGTTTGTCGCTGCGCTGCTCCCCGCAAGGCGCGCGGCGAAAGTCGATCCGATGGTGGCGCTGCGGGCCGAATGATTTTCTTATGCCTCCGTTCCTCTCGCTGAAAAATCTCGAGCGCCGCTACCAAAACAAGGCGGGGTTCACCTATGTGCTCCGCCAGATCACGCTCGATCTCGCCGCGGGCGAGTTTGTCACGATCATGGGGCCTTCGGGCGCGGGAAAATCCACGCTGCTGAACATCCTCGGGCTCTACGATCAGGCGTGGGAGGGGGAGTTCATGTTCGGGGATAATCCCGTCCACCGGCTTTCCGCCAAGGATCGCGCCGCCCTCAACAAGCGCGACGTCGGTTTCGTATTTCAACAGTTCCACCTGCTCGACGATCTCACGGTCGCGGAGAATTTGGACATCCCGCTTTCCTACCGGAATATTCCGAAGGGCGAGCGGCAGGCGCTCGTGGCCGACACGCTCGATCGCTTCGGCATCGTCGGGAAAAAGGATTTGTTTCCCGCGCAGCTCTCCGGTGGCCAGCAGCAACTCGTGGCCGTCGCACGCGCGATTATCGCGAAGCCGAGGCTTTTGCTCGCGGACGAGCCAACGGGTAACCTCCACACGGATCAGGGCCGCGAGATCATGGAGCTGTTCAAGCGGCTCAATGACGATGGCACCACCATCGTGCAGGTGACGCATTCCGACGCCAACGCCGCCTACGGTCACCGCGTGGTCCGCCTCCGCGATGGCTGGATGGTGAAAGAATAATTTCCATGGATATCGCCCGTCCCGATCAATCGAAACAGAAACGCCACCGCCGAATCCGCCAGGTGGCCATCACCGGCGTGGCGTTGATTGGCGTCACGATTGTGCTCGCGCGGCTCAAGCCCGCGGCACCCACCGTGGATCGCAATCTCGTGTGGATCGACGCCGTGAAACGCGGCCCGATGCTGCGGCAGGTGCGCGGTCTTGGCACGCTGGTGCCCGAGGAAATCCGCTGGCTGGCGGCGCGCACTTCGGGGCGGGTGGAGCGCATTCTCCTGCGGCCAGGCGCGGCCGTCAAACCCGACAGCGTGATCCTCATGCTCAACAATCCCGACGTGGAGCAGGCCGCGTCCAACGCCGAGTCGCAGCTCGCGGCCGCCGAGGCGGAGCTCGTTAACCTCAAGGTGCAGGTGCAACGCGATGTGTTGACCGCCGAGTCGGCGGCGGCGACGGCGAAGGCAGAATTTGAACAGGCGAAATTGCGCGGCGAGGTGAACGACAAGCTCTTCAAGCAGGGCCTCGTTACCGAGCTCGACCTGAAGGTCGGGCGCATCACCTCCGAGCAGGCGGCGGCGCGGCACGCCATCGAGCAGAAGCGTTTTGCCTTTGCCAAGGAGATGGTCGGGCCGCAGGTCGCGGTGAAGGAGGGCGAGGTCGGCCGGCTGCGGGCGCTCGCGAAACTGCGACGCGACGACGTGTCAGCACTTTCGGTGCGCGCCGGGATGACGGGCGTCCTGCAACTCCTCCCCGTCGAAATCGGCGCGCAGGTGCAACCCGGGGCGAACATCGCGCGCGTCGCCGATCCCACGCGACTGAAGGCCGAGGTGCGCGTCGCCGAGACGCAGGCGAAAGATGTGCAGATCGGGCAGGTCGCGGAAGTCGACACGCGCAACGGCGTCGTGAGTGGCAAAGTCACACGCGTCGATCCCTCGGTGCAGAACGGCACCGTGACCGTCGAGATCGCGCTCAGTGGTGCGCTGCCGAAGGGCGCGCGACCCGATCTCTCCATCGACGGCATGATCGAGTTGGAGCGGCTCAACGAAGTCATCTTCGTCGGCCGGCCTGCTTTTGGGCAGGAGAAGAGCAGCGTCGGTATCTTCAAGGCCAACGGCGACAAGAACACGGCGACCGAGGCCACGCGCGTGCAGGTGAAGCTCGGCCGCAGCTCCGTCAACTTCATCGAGATCGTCGGCGGCCTCGCACCGGGCGACTTCGCGATCCTTTCCGACATGTCCCAGTGGGACGCCAGCGAACGCATCAAACTGAATTAATCACCGCCCGAAAATCTTCCCCATGAATCCCGAACCGCTCATCCACCTCGACAACCTCAGTAAAGTTTTCCTCACCGACGAAGTTGAAACGCACGCGCTCGCCGGCGTGAATTTCTCCATCGCGAAGGGTGACTACGTCTCCATCGCCGGCCCTTCCGGTTGCGGCAAGTCCACACTGCTGTCGCTGCTCGGGCTCCTCGATTCGCCGACCGACGGCACCTACCTGCTCAACGGCCGCATGGTGCAGGACCTCACGCTCCCCGAGCGCGCGCGCATCCGCAACCGCGAGATCGGGTTCGTGTTCCAGTCGTTTAATCTCATCGGCGATCTTTCGATTTATGAAAACGTCGAGCTGCCGCTCACCTATCGCGGCATGCCCGCGAGCGAGCGGAAGCAAAACGTCACGGAGGCGCTGGAGAAAGTCGGCATGGGCCATCGGGCGAAGCACCTGCCCTCGCAGCTCTCCGGTGGTCAGCAACAGCGCGTGGCCGTGGCCCGCGCGCTCGCTGGTTCGCCAGCCGTGCTCCTCGCCGACGAACCAACTGGGAATCTCGATTCCAAGAACGGCGATGCCGTGATGGAACTGCTCCACGATCTCCATCGCGGCGGTGCGACGATCATAATGGTCACGCACGACCCGCGTTTTGCGCGGCACGCGCAGCGCACGGTGCACATGTTTGACGGCCGCGTGGTCGGCGAGCCGGTCGAGGTGTAAGGAACGGGAAGACGTTACGACGATTCCGTGCGCTTCAGTTTGAAGAACGCCTGTAGCAGTTCCCGGCACTCGCTTTCCAGCACGCCTCCGGCCGTCAGCTCCACGTGATGGTTCACGCGCGGGAGATCGTTGAGATTCGTCGCGCCGCCGAGGCAGCCCATCTTCGGGTCGGGCACGGCATAGCAGACGCGTTTGACGCGCGACATGAGCATCGCGCCGGAGCACATCGGGCACGGCTCCTTCGTCACATAAACGGTCGCACCCTCCAGCCGCCAGTCGCCGATCGCGGTGGCGGCCTGCGTGAGGGCGAGCATCTCGGCGTGCGCCGTCGGATCATTCGCGCCCTCGACGGTGTTGTGCGCCGACGCCACCATCTCGCCGCCGACCTCAATCACCGCGCCGATCGGCACCTCGTCCTGCCGCCACGCGTCGATTGCCTGGTTGTAGGCGAGGCTCATGAAAAACCCGTCGTCGCGCACCAGCTGGGAGGGGAAGCGTTTCTCAAATGGGCAGGCGGGCGGGATGGCGGTGGGTTCGGGCATGACGTGGCGCGGCGAGGGAAACCTTGACTAAGGCCGCCGCTTCCTGCCTTACAAGTGGGTTTTGACGACCGACACCATGACCATTCGCCGAGCGAACCAACACCGCGTTAACCATGTCCGCTGATAACAACGCGATTGAAGTCGAGGGCAAGGTGGTGGCGGTGCTCCCCGGCACCATGTTCAAGGTGCAGCTGGCCAACGCCACGGGCCACATCGTCCTCGCGCACATCTCCGGCAAACTCCGCAAGAATTTCATCAAGATCGCCGCCGGCGACACGGTGAAAATGGAGATGAGCCCCTACGATCTCGACAAGGCGCGCATCACTTTCCGGATGAAGGAGACGAACTCGAACTACGTCCCCCCGCCGCGCCGTCGCTCCTACTGAGCGCGACCGCTGCAAAAAAATTGAAATCGACGCCGCCCGCGCGCGGCGTCTTTTTTTTGCCATGCGGGTCGATCACAGCCGGGCACCGGCGGCCTTTGCCGGCGACATCGAGGCATTTCTGGCTTTCAACAGCCTCGAGCGCGGCCTCTCCGCCAATACCCTCGCCGCCTATCGCCGTGATCTGGATCAGGCGGCGGCGTTTCTCGCGCGGCACGGCGCCGCCGGCTGGCGCCACCTCACCTCCGCGCAGGCCGCCGCGTGGGTGCAGTCGCTTTCGGCTGATGGCGTCGCGGTGGCGAGCCTCGCGCGCAAACTCTCCGCGCTGCGGATGCTCGCGCGGTTTCTTGTGCGGGAGAACCTCCGCGACGACGATTTCACGGCGTTGCTGGGCAATCCCAAACCCGCCCGGCGAATGCCGCAGACGCTCACTGAGTCTGAGATCGCGCGCCTCGTCGCCGCACCCGACTCCGGTGAGCCGCGGGCCCTGCGCGACCGTGCGCTGCTGGAGCTTTTTTATTCAAGCGGCCTGCGTGTGTCCGAGCTCGCCGCCCTCACGATCCAGCAGATCGATCTCACGCAGGGATTCATCCGGGTATTCGGCAAAGGCGCGAAGGAGCGCGTCGTCCCGGTCGGCGGCAAGGCCTGCGACGCCATCGCGACCTACGTGACGGCCGGCCGGCCGGCGCTCGTGCGGACGCACACCGGCAGCCAGCTTTTCCTGAATCATCGCGGGCGCGGTCTCTCGCGCGTCGCACTCTGGATGATTGTGAAACAGTATGCGCGGCGGGCCGGCATCACCAAAAACGTGAAGCCGCACGCCCTCCGCCATTCCTTCGCGACCCATCTCCTGACCGGCGGCGCCGACTTGCGCGCGATCCAAGAGATGCTCGGCCAAGCGAGCATCTCGACCACGCAGCTCTACACGGCGGTCGAGCCGCAGCGCCTGGTTGAGCACCACGGGAAGTTTCACCCGCGCGGACGCGGAAAAATTTCTTAGGGGCGGTCAGGCATGTTCGGGGCCCGGATGACGTAGCGCGGAGCTTGAGCTCGCGCTTTGCGCTGCCGAGCGCGGGCTGAAGCTCCGCGCTACCCCGAACGTGCGATGCAGCGTAGGGCCTCAGCTTGCTGAGGCCGTTCAGGGGAAAGGCCTGAGCGAGCCCAGGCCCTCCATGTGAGTGGTTCGCTCTACTGCAGCTCCAAAAATACCCGCGGACCCTTGCCAGGCTTCGCCGACTCTTCGGCGGGCTTGGCGAGAAACAGTCGTTCGCCGGCGATTTGGCCGGTCGTGATGAAGTAGTCGCG